>CAMDFE010000034.1 GCA_945897395.1 Chryseobacterium gleum
ACCGTTTCAATTTAGAAGTCTTCAATCGTTGGGGAGATCTCGTTTTCAGCGCCACTAACCCATCAACGGCGTGGACGGGCAATACCTACAACGGAGCACATTATTGTCCGGAAGGAGTTTACAACTGGACCGCAGTTGTGATTTCAAAAACAACTGGGGAACGTTTTGAGATTCAAGGACACTTGAATTTGATTCGATAATAAAAATCTTTTTATTAAGGCGCCCTCTAGGATTATCTTAGAGGGCGTTTTACTTTAAATATGGCAGGGAATACAGTATTCGGTTGGGTAATAAAAAAAAGGCTTCATCAGATGGAGCTCTTCAAGCAATATCCCATTGAGGTGCAGGAAGAAATTCGTCAGAAGTTGATCGACGAAGCTGCGCTTACCGCTTTCGGAAAGGAGCATAACTTCGAGAACATTCACACGCTGCAAGACTTCCGCAAACACATTCCTCTTCGTTCTTATGAAGATCATTTTCCATATATAGAAAAAATGATTCAGGGGGAAGAGAATGTGCTCTGGCCGGGAAAGACCAAGTGGTTCGCGAAGAGTTCAGGCACCACAAATAGCCGAAGCAAATTCATACCCATCTCGATTGAGAATTTAGAAGAAGGACACTACAAAGGCGGAAAAGATTTGCTCGCCATCTTTTATCACCTTCGTGAAAATGCCGATTTATTTTCTGGAAAAACATTGGTCGTAGGTGGAAGCACGAAGATGAGTGAAGAGGAAGAAAACACCATTGGCGATTTAAGTGGAATTATTATTTCGAATTTACCTTTTTGGGTGGAAATGAAACGCGTTCCGCAACGCGAGATTTCACTCATGGACAATTGGGAAGAGAAACTCGATGCCATGGCGCTTAACACCATGAATGAAGACGTTCGTGTGCTTTCAGGAGTGCCCAGCTGGACACTGATTTTACTTCGTCGTGTTTTGGAATTGAAAAAAGCCAATCACATTCACGAAGTGTGGCCGAATCTACAGATGTATATGCACGGAGGAATAAGCTTCGCACCTTATCGCGAGCAGTTCAATGCCATTCTTCCGAATGGAACAACGGATTATTTCGAAACATACAACGCGAGTGAAGGTTTTTTCGGCATTCAAGATCAATTGAATTCGAATGAAATGCTTTTGATGTTGGATTACGGCGTTTATTATGAATTCATTCCACTGGATGAATTGGAAAACGAACTTCCGAAAGCAATCGGGTTGAAAGAAGTGGAATTGAACACAATCTACGCGATTGTAATTTCAACGAATACGGGGCTTTGGCGATATATTATTGGTGATACGATTCGGTTTACTCACCTCTACCCTTTCCGCTTTCGCATTGTTGGAAGAACGAAACAATTCATTAATCTTACCGGAGAAGAACTCATGGTTGAAAACGCGGAAAGCGCGTTGCACCGGACTTGCGCGCACATGAACATTTACGTGGTAGAATTTACCGTTGCGCCTTTTTTCCCGAATGAAAATGAAACGGCTGCGCATGAGTGGTTCATTGAATTTGAAAACAATGATTTTGATTTTGATCGTTTTTGTTTTTTGTTGGATGAAAATTTACGCGACGAAAATTCGGATTACGACGCCAAGCGAAACACCAATTTGAATTTAGGTTTTCCAATTATTCATAAAGGAAAGAAAGATGTCTTTTATACGTGGCTGAAGAATCGGAATAAGTTAGGTGGACAGCATAAAATTCCTAGATTAGCGACGGATCGAGTATGGTTAGAAGAGTTAATTGAATTGAATAAATGAGAAAGTCCATCGTGATTGTGTGCATGTGCCTATTTGCGTTTGTATTCCGCATACAAGCGCAACATCGCGTGCAATGCGATGCGTTAGGGAACATCTATGACGTATGCACCGATCACATTTCAATGCACAGTTCCAACTTCAACATAGATTATAGACTGAGTACTTTGCAATACGGCACTTCGGGGCAATTGGACTTAACGAATCCGCTCGTTCCATTTTTGTTTTTTCAAGATCAGAGCTCATTGGTATTCTTCGACAACAATTTGAATGTACTGGAAGAACCTATATTCTTAAATGAAAAATTTCAAGGTCAAATAACATGTGTGGCTGGTTCAAAGGGCGATGCACTGTGGCTGTATGACGCAAATTCAAGCACGCTGATTCGCACGAACAGAAAGTTTGAGGTATTAAGCCAGTCTGCGAATCTCTCATATCTCACCAAGTCTACTCTTCAACCCAAACAGATTATTGAAAATGGCCAACGTGTTTATTTGATTGACCCGGATAAAGGGATACTGTTATTTTCCCTGTTTGGAAATTTAGAAATTCAAGGCAATCCATATGTAACCGATGGCCTCGTTTATACTTGGAACGACTGTATTTATTTCCGTATGGAAAACATGTTGTATGAATGGAAAAATAGTGAAGCTTCACCGCGCATGTTAAGTTATTTCGAATTAAACGCATTGGACAGTAAAAACACTTGGTTAATTTGTGATGGTCAACTCTTCTATAGTAGTGTTGAATCGGGCGTTATGCGAGAAATATCACTTATTGAAAACTTAGGCAAATAAGACTTCGGTATTCCATTTATTTTCTCTACTTTCGAATCTGATTATTACCAAAACGAATTATGCATATAGCCATTGCCGGGAACATCGGTTCAGGAAAAACTACGCTTACAACTTTAATTGCGAAGCACTACAAATACAACGCTCATTTTGAAGAAGTAGATAACAATCCGTACTTAAGTGATTTTTACAAAGACATGCAACGCTGGTCTTTCAACTTGCAGGTGTTTTTCTTGCGCAGTCGTTTCAGACAATTGATTGACATTAAAAAGAAGTCGAAGAAAATCGTGCAGGATCGTACCATTTATGAAGATGCTTACATCTTCGCTCCAAACTTGCATGCGATGGGTTTAATGACCACGCGTGATTTCGAAAACTATACTGATTTGTTTGGTGTAATGGATGAGTTCATTACTCCTCCAGATTTGTTGAACTACTTGCGCGCTTCTGTTCCATCGTTGGTGACGAATATTCAAAAACGCGGACGTGATTACGAAGAAGCCATTCGCTTAGATTATTTAACGCGTTTGAATGAACGTTACGAGGCTTGGGCTACTACGTATAGAAAGGGTAAGTTGTTCATCATTGACATTGACAACAATCGCTTTCATGAGAATCCAGAGGACTTAGGAACCATTATTAGCGGTATTGAAGCGCAGTTGAACGGACTGTTCTAAGTTATCTAACGAAGAACAAGGTATTCTCGTCGCTTAATTTCTCGTTAAAGGAATAACCTTCTTCCTTGAATTTCTGAAGGTCTACTATTGACTTCGCGTTTGATTCAATTACGAATCGAGCCATGCTCCCTCTCGCCTGTTTAGAAAACGTGGGGATGCTTTTGAGTTCTTCCCCTTTCGTTTGAAAGAATTTAAAGTGAAGAATTTTTCGATTGAAACTTTTCGTGTCGATAATTTTGAAATATTCATCAGAAGCCAAGTTCAACAAATATCCATTTGAAGAAATTTCACTTTCAAGATTTTTTGTTACGGCATCGCTCCAATAGGAATAAAGCGTCTTTCCTGATTTCGTTTTATACGAAGTTCCCACCATTAAACGATAGGGAAGAACGACATCTGTTGGCTTCAAAACTCCATAAAACCCGCTGAGTATGCGCAGTGAAGCTTGCGCTTGTTTCCAATTCAACTTGGAAAACGATTTAGCATCGAGCGATTTGAACGCTTCACCGCTGAATAGCATGGCTGCTGGGATGCCCTTCGACAACTCTTTTTTATTCCATTTTTGAAAACGCATTTGCGTGTTCATTGCAAGCTCGTCTGTGATCTTCATTTTTAATTTCCACTCATCAGCAGAAACCTTTTTCAATTCTGAACAAAGAGCATCGGTTTCAGCAATGAATTGCGGAGAAGTTGCTTCGCCATTAAACCCTTGAAACGATTCATTCATGAGTTTCGAAGGAGAAAGTATGGCAAGAAAAAAAGAAGACATTAGAAGTTCGGTTTTAACAAATATTGAGAATAGAATTTATCAATCTCTTCCACGGCCTCTTCGGCTGTATCTACCAATGAAAAAAGCATCATGTCTTCTTCGTTGATGTTATTCTCTGTTTCTAGAATTACTTTTTTAATCCAATCGACCAATCCTTCCCAAAATGATTTTCCAACTAGAATAATGGGAAAGCGACCAATCTTGTAGGTTTGAATGAGCGTTAACGCTTCGAAGAACTCGTCGAGGGTTCCGAATCCACCTGGCATAACCACAAACCCTTGGCTGTACTTCACAAACATTACTTTTCGGACAAAGAAATAATCGAAGTTTATGCTCTTGTCGTAATCAATGTATGGATTCGGGTATTGTTCGAAAGGCAGCTTTATGTTTAAACCAACACTTGCGCCTTGTCCGTCTTTCGCGCCAATGTTTCCAGCTTCCATGATACCTGGGCCACCACCTGTAATAACACCATAACCTTTTTGCGTAAGCATGAAGGCGATTTCTTTTGCTATAGAATAGTATTTGTTATCGGGCAATGTTCGGGCAGAACCGAAAATAGAAACACACGGGCCAATGGCCGCCATGCGCTCGTATCCTTCTACAAACTCAGAAAGAATTTTGAATATACTCCAACTGTCGTTCGACTTTAACTCGTTCCAAGAGCGCGGGGTAAACTTCCGCCTAACACGATCATCTTTTTCCATTTTTACTTTCAATTAAATTATAACTATTCCTCTACTACGAATTGAAATCCTACACCGTGCAGGTTTATGATTTGAATGCGACTGTCTTCTGAGAAAAATTTACGAAGTTTCGCAATATACACATCCATAGTGCGCGCCACGAAATAAGACTCTTCTCCCCAAACCAAATTGGCAAGATTTTCACGCGTCATCACCTTCCCTTTTCCCTCACAAAACGCTTTAAGCAAGCTTGCTTCTTTGTTGGTCAAATGCTGACGCATTCCGCTGGGCCAAATGAGGTAGTTATTGATGTTGTCGAAGGAATAATTTCCAATCGTGTATAATTCTTGAATGGGTTTTTCTACTGTTGCACCTGATCTCCGAAGAATGTTTTGAATTCGAAGATTCAATTCTTGAATAACGAAAGGTTTGGTTATGTAATCGTCTGCACCTATTGACAAACCTTTTAAGCGATCTGATAATTGTTGTTTGGCTGTAAGAAAAACAAAGGGTATGTCTGGAAATAATTTCTTAATGTCTTCCGCTAAATCAAAACCACTTTTCACTGGCATCATAACATCGAGTAAGCAGATGTCTACCACTTCTTTTCCCAGGGCTAGTAAACCTTCTCTCGCCGATTTACAACGAATAACCACATGACCTAATTCGGTCAATTGGTCTTGGATTACAAAACCCAAGTTCTCATCGTCTTCAACCAATAGAATTTTACTCATTGTTATTCTTAACCAAGGGGAATTTAAGCGTTACGGTTGTTCCCTCGTTTTCTGTGCTTGTTACGAAGATAGCAGAATTGTGAGCATCCATCAACTGCTTTGCGAGGTACAATCCTAGGCCAAAACCTTTGATGTGATGTGTCTCTCCCAAAGGTACTCGAAAAAACCTATGAAAGAGTTCCTTGTGATATTGCTCATTGATACCTATTCCGTTGTCCTCTATCTGTATAATCAAATTCACATCTTCAACTTTACCTTGAATAACAATATGAGGCTCGCTTATGTTGTATTTCAAGGCGTTGTCAATAATATTCGTGAAAATCAATTCTATCGATTTTCTATCAAAAAAAATTTGATCTGAAGCCTCGTCCCAATTCACCTGAACATCTCCACCGTAATTCGAAATCTGAAGCTGCATTCGTTCAATGGTTAATAGCAACAGTTCTTTCGCTGAAATAACATCTTTGTTTAAATGCACACCTATTTTGGTCATTCGAGCTACATCTAACACCCGATCGAGTTCCTCTCTCAAACGCTCTCCTTCGTTGCGAATAATAGAGACGTACTGTTCTCTTCTAAACGGATTGTTGTGGATATTATCCTCCACTAAAACTTCGGCTGCCATGAGAATGGTTGATAGCGGCGTCTTAATTTCATGTGTAACGTTATTCACGAAGTCTTGCTGCATGAGGGTCATTCTGCGTTCATTGTAAAACGTATTTAATATTACAAATACGACAGTAGCGTATATGAACAACTGAACAATGAAGAAAAACCAAAAAGCCCTTGCGTGCACAACTTCGGATACAGCTTCGGCATAAGGAATATTGGGAAAGACGTATGCCATAACAAACCAAGCTCCCGAAAACAAATAGGCTAAAAAAAGAAACACAAACGCCAAAGAAAGCAAGCATATCACTTTTACTTTATGGTAGGTGTACAACGATTTATCCATAGCATTTTGGGTATAATTGCCCCAGGTTTGGTTTAGGTTCGAAAGAGATTTACTTACTTTCGTATCAAATTTACTACAATAATGAAAGCATACGTTTTTCCTGGACAAGGTTCTCAATTTCCCGGCATGGGCAAAGACCTTTATGAAAATTCTGCGGTAGCCAAAGAGTTAATGGACTCTGCAAACGACATTTTAGGATTTCGTTTAACCGATGTTATGTTCAACGGAACGGAAGAAGAATTAAAGCAAACGAACATTACACAACCTGCTATTTTCTTGCACAGCGTAGCTATGGCCAAGGCTATGGGTGATTCATTTCAACCTTCGATGGTTGCAGGACACAGCTTGGGTGAATTCAGTGCGTTAGTAGCGAATGGCACACTTGAGTTTGCAGATGCTATTAAGTTGGTTTATGCGCGCGCTATGGCTATGCAGAAAGCTTGCGAAGCGAATCCTTCAACCATGGCGGCTATTTTAAATTTGGAAGATGATGTGGTTGAAAAAGTTTGTGCCGAGACTCCAGGAGTTGTGGTTGCAGCGAATTACAATTGTCCAGGACAGTTGGTTATTTCAGGGGAGAACGAAGCCATTGACAAAGCGTGTGAAGCCTTGTTGGCTGCAGGCGCGAAGCGCGCTTTGAAACTTCCTGTTGGCGGTGCATTCCACAGTCCGCTTATGGAACCAGCTCGTGTTGAATTGGAAGCTGCTATTGCTGCCACTCCTTTCCACACGCCTGTTTGTCCCGTATATCAAAACGTAACGGCTTCAGCCGTTTCTGATCCGGAAGAGATTAAAAAGAATTTGATTGTTCAATTGACTGCGCCTGTGCGTTGGACACAAACCATGAATGCTATGATAGCAGACGGATGTAGCGAAGTGATTGAAGTAGGTCCCGGAAAAGTATTACAAGGACTGTTCAGAAAAGTTAGTCGCGATTTGCCTTTGAGCAGCGGCGCTATTTCAGAATAGAAGAAGTTATTTCTTCCAACCAAAATGTTCTTCGGCCATTTCTAGAATATCTCCACCAATAGCCAAGCATGCAGTTGCCGCAGGAGAAGGGGCATTCAGCACATGAATGCTCCTTTTTGTATATTCTATTCTGAAGTCGTCGCGTGTATCTCCGTCTTCACTAAGCAACAATGCACGCACACCAGCTCTTCCTGGCTCAATGTCTTCCATGGTCAAAGATGGAAGTAAACGTTGAAGCGTTTTCAAGAATAACTTTTTACTGAATGCTCTTCGGTATTCATCGATTCCAAATTTCATGTTGGAAAAGAATAGCTTCCATGTCCCCATGTACGTCAGCGCATCCCATGAATCTCGAAAACTGAAATCTGTTTTTCCGTATCCTTCACGTTTGAATGTGAAGACCGCGTTTGGTCCGCATTCAACAGATCCATCTACCATACGCGTGAAGTGAACGCCTAGGAATGGGAAGTCTGGATTAGGAACAGGGTATATTAGGTTCTTTACTTTATGTTTGGCACTCTCTTTCAATTCGTAATAATCTCCTCGGAACCCAACTACTTGTTCTCTCAAATCAATTCCGTCCTTTCGCGCCAAACGATCGGCTTGAAGTCCACCGCATACAATTAGATTAGCAGCTTCGTATTCTCCTTTATTCGTTTTGACAATTGTTGCGGATTCAAGATGCTCAAATTTCAGTGCCTCTTCGGAAGTGTGCACCTCAGAGAGTGGATTCAGGCTTAAAGCAAGTTCTGCCATTTTAATAGTCGCGCCTTTGAAATCGATGATGCCCGTGCAGCCAATAAACAATCCGTCTATTCCAGTGCAGTGCGGTTCAATTTCTCGAATCTCTTCAGGAGTAACTCGACGCATGTCTTCAATGCCGTTGTCGACGCCGTGCTGTTCAATTTTATTGAGAAAGATTAATTCAGATTCATCAACGGCCACGATTAGCTTTCCGCAAACATCGTGACTTATGTTATGCTCCTTCGCGAAAGCCACGAGCTCTCTTCTACCGTTCACGCAGTTGATGGCTTTCTTCGAACCGGGCTTGTAATAAATTCCAGAATGAATAACCCCACTGTTGTTTCCGGTTTGGTGATCGGCGAGGCCGCTTTCCTTTTCCAACAACAAAATCTTCTTGTTCGGATAAGCCATTTGTATTTTGTACATGGTGGCTGCTCCTACTATTCCTCCTCCAACAATAATTACATCGAATGAATTCTTCACGGCTCTTTTGATTTGGTTGCAAAAATAAACCTCGGAACTAGCCGAGGTTTAAAAATTCTTTAATAACAAGGAATTATTTCTCTCCTGACTTCTTGCAGCAGTCTTTCTTCTCTCCTTCTTTGCATCCCTCTTTCTGCTCGCCTTTGGTAGCAGAGTCTTTAGAGCAACACTCTTTTCCTTTCTTCTTTCCTTTCTTAGCGTCAGCTGCTGCGCTTTTGCTGCAACATTCTGTTTTACCTTCAGTCTTCGTTGCAGAACACTCTTTCTTTTCAGCGCTTTGAGTAGCGGCAGACTTGCTGCAACACTCTTTCGACTTGGTACATTCTGTTTTCTTTTCAGCAGTGGTAGTTGTATTTTCAACTTGGGCAGATACTACTCCAACGAAGAAGATAGACATAGCTGCGAATGCGATTAGTTTTTTCATTTTACTTGTAATTTGAATCAAATATAGTGAAGTCATGTTTTAACGCAAGAGAAAATAATAAAAGTCTTATTTTCGTTGCAGGAACTATGATAAAGCTTCACCCCAAACAATCGAACACCTGGACATCGTCTATTATTATAGGCGTGTTGGGCTATGCCTTTGTTATGTTGTTTGGCTATTTCATTAGTTCCACTCCAGACAGACTTATTGTGAAGCCTATTGTTCCTGTGGTTCAAGAGATGGAGGTTGAGTTGGAAGAAGCTCCAGCGGAGCAAGAAGGAGACGATGATGATGGAAATTCAATGATGAGTGAAGCCGTTCGAAACCTTATCGCCTCAACCGAATCTGCTCGTGTGAACGAGGAAGTGAATTATACTGGGGATGAAAATCGAACGGGCAATGCAGGTGAACAAGGCGCTCAGAGTGCAGCGAATTACGAGAAGCAAATGCGCGATCAACTCATGACCAATCACACCGATCATTCTGCCGGTGCTGCGACTAGCCCTGACCGATCCTCTTCCAACAATAACAATAAAGCAACCGAGCAAGGAGGAAACACCAGTTATTCAGGGCCAGTTACTGCAACATTTACGTTGAGTGGAAGAAGCATTAAGCAGGCGCCAAAGCCCACCTACAAGTGCAAAGGTGCAGGGACGGTTGTAATAAACATTACCGTTGATGAATGGGGAAAAGTAGTGAGTGCGAAAATGGACGAAGCGCGTTCATCTAAAGATGCGTGTTTGTCGGCGGAGTCTGTTGCTTATGCGCAACGTTGGTTGTTCAGTGGATCTTCAAGCAAGGCGCAATCGGGGACGATTTCTTTCACCTTCAGCGCGCAGTAGCCACGTAATCTGAGAGGTATTCGAAGTGGGGAGTTAACTTTCCTTCAAGAGTTGTTTCGGTTCCCTTCCACAAAATTCCATCGGCATCGTTATTTAACAAAGCGGGTATAATGCTCTTCACGATTTCATTTCCGAAATCTTCGCTTGCGTCTTTTGGAAGTTCGCATGGAAGATTGTCGATGGACATCACCGCCACGGCGACTTCATTACGAAAATCAATTTCAGTTCCCGTTACAGTATCATATCCAAAAATTGAATCGCTCACTTTGCTTGCTTTAATCGTGCATGCAATGGGCCCATTCAAATCGCACGAAACATCCGCCACTACTTTGCATCGCGTATTTAGTTGGAAGAAAGACTGGTCTAGTAATATTGGATTCTTCGCGTTCCACAAGTGACAGGCGAAATAGATATCGGCATGCTCTACATATTCACCTAGTGCGCTTGTATACAAACTCGGATTCGCGTAGAAATCAGATTTGTTGAAAGGCGTTCCATCGAT
>CAMDFE010000035.1 GCA_945897395.1 Chryseobacterium gleum
CCCAACCGCTGAGTTGAATGGTTGTTCCTATTGGAAGAGAAGAAATTATTTCTTTGATGTTCATGGTGAAAAAATGAGTGGCAAATATACGCCACGAGAGGTTATACTTGGGCGAGGTCGCTTTCAACAATTCCGTCGCGCATGCGAACCACGCGTTTGGCGTGAAGGGCAATGTCTTCTTCGTGGGTAACGAGAACAATGGTGTTCCCCGCTTGATGAATGATGTCTAACAATTGCATAATCTCTTCACTTGTTTTGGAGTCTAGGTTTCCAGTGGGCTCGTCTGCTAAAATAATTGACGGATGATTCACAAGCGCTCTTGCTACAGCTACGCGCTGACGTTGTCCGCCTGAGAGTTCGTTCGGTCTGTGTTTTATTCGATCGCCTAGTCCAACTTGTTCCAAGACCTCTTTGGCTTTCTTTAATCGTTCGGCTTCAGGAATTCCAGCGTAGACGAGGGGAAGAGCCACATTTTGAAGAGCGGTTAGTCGTGGAAGAAGGTTAAATGTTTGAAAGACAAAGCCAATTTCTTTGTTTCGAATGGCTGCCAATTCGCTGTCTGAAAGTTGAGCCACATTGGGACCGTTCAGAAAATATTCTCCTGAAGTGGGAGTGTCTAAACACCCGATAATATTCATGAGCGTTGACTTTCCGGATCCAGATGGACCCATTAAAGCGACATACTCATTTTTTTTGATTGAGAGATTTATCCCGTTCAGCGCACGCACGGTTTCTTCACCAATGGTGTAGAAACGGGTAAGGTTTTCAATGCGAATGACTTCGTGCATGGGGCAAAACTAACGAGGATTTGTTATATTTGAAGAATAAACCTACCGAGGCAACTTTACCATGGCTAATGTTGTCTTTATGGAAGAAATCTTCACGAATGAAAAAAATAGTATTCTTTATTGCTTTATTAGCCGCGCAAGCTTTGCAAGCTCAGATTGCTGTGTCTTATGTCACCGCTGATCAAGCCGTTCAATCACTGTTAGGTCCTGGGGTAACTTATTCCAATGCGGTGTTCACTGGAATGTCTCAGCAATTGGGTCAGATGACAGGAAACACGAATCCGAATTTTCAAATTACAGAAGGGATTGTGATTGGATGTTCTGATGCTCAGGAAGTTGTTCCTAATTTTTTCGGAACGGCTATTACTCCCAATATTTCTGGTGATCCAGATTTACTTTCGGTTGCTAACTCTGTTCCACCATTGATTGGTCAAGGATTTACGGTTGGTTCAGTTAACAACATCGCTTCACTTGAATTTGATTTTGTGGCCATTGGTGATAGTTTAAATTTCAACTACATTTTTGGGTCAGATGAATATTTGACATGGGTAAACAGTCAATTCAACGATGTATTTGCGTTCTTCTTAAGCGGTCCAGGAATTACGGGTTCATATGCGAGCCCAGCGGCTTTTCCAGGTGGGTCGGTGAATATTGCCATTGTTCCACAGTCAGTGCCGCCTTTGCCAATTACAATTAGTTCAGTGAACAATGTGATAAATGCGCCTTATTACGTTGACAATGGAGCAGGCGGGATTCCTATTAATTTGAATGGTTTTACCGTTAAAATTGCTGCTCAGTATGACTTGGTTTGCGGTGAGACGTATCACATTCGTTTGGCTATTGCAAACGGGTCTGACCAAGCTTTGAAGTCTGATGTAATTATTGAAGCAGGGTCTTTCACAACAGGGACAGATAATGCCGGAATTTCATCGAGTGTAGTAAATCCAGCTCCCAACCTTCCTCCGAATTCAGTTTTGGAAGGATGCGTGAACGGACAAGTTACGTTCAACTTCCCTGATTGCTTGGCTCAAGGAGATACGGTTAATCTCATTTTCGGTGGAACAGCAACTTACTTAGAAGATTATCATACCAATGGAGTTACACAGTTTGTTGTTGCTGATACTATGTTTGTTATAGATATCATAACCATTCCAGATAATATTTTTGAGGGTACGGAAACAATTATCATTAGCTGCAGCTATTTGTGTGAAGGCGCCTGTGACTCTGTTTCAGTGAGCGCTTCGTTGGACTTACTTGATTATGCGGGTATGTTTGTTGCTCCAACTGAGGATTCTTTGCTTTGCCCAGGAATATCTTTAACGGTTAATCCTGGAGCTCAGGGTGGCTGGCCTCCATACATCTATTCATGGTCGAATGGGCAGGCTGGACCCACTCAAACTTTTTCGCAAGGATCGGCTGGAACGTATTCATACACCTTCTCTGATTATTGTGGTTCTTCGTTTACAGATGACTTCATCATTACAGAACCGCCTGTATTTGGATTCGCTACAGACCAAGATTTGTGCGCAGGAATTGAATCGGAATTGCTGGTGTATGGCGGATTGGAGCCCTACGTTTATCAATTCGATATATTGTCTATGCTATTGAATCCGCTAACAAATACCATTACGGGAATAGCGAACAACGCTTCTGATGTTATCATTACAGATGCTTGTAACCAACAAGCAATTGTTCCATTCATTATAACTGTTTGTGATACGCATGAGCCAAACTTATTGCTTGTCAATGAAGATGATTACGACAACGAGTTTTTCAGAATTCAGGGGCTTGAAAGTTTCCCAAACAGCCAAGTTCGAATTTATAACCGTTGGGGAACTCTTATTTACGAGTCTTTGAATTACAGCAATCTAACACCTTGGGATGCTACAGATGCTCAAGACGGTGTTTACTTCTGGATCTTCAACCGTTCAGACGGAATTAGCAGAGAAGGATATGTGCACGTGATGCACAAGAAGCTCTAATTGGTAAAAGAATATTAAATCAGCGAAACCCCAGACATTGTTTGGGGTTTTTCTATTCCCAAAAGTTCAAGTACGGTGGGAGCTACGTCTGCTAATTTTCCGTCGTTGACTTTTGTGATTTCTTTGTCTACAATCCACACGGGAACGGGGTTGGTGGTGTGTGCTGTATTCGGAGAACCGTCTTCGTTTACTGCACAATCTGCGTTTCCGTGATCGGCAATAACGATTAATGAATATCCCAATTGAATAGCTGTTTCAGCTACTTGTTGAAGACACGCGTCAGTAGTTTCAATCGCCTTGACTATGGCTTGGTAAACGCCTGTGTGTCCGACCATATCTGGATTAGCGAAATTCAAACAGAAAAAATCAGGTGTTTTATCGTGAAGAAATTGAATGCAAGAGGAAGCAATTTCTTTCGCGCTCATTTCGGGTTGAAGGTCATAGGTTGCGACCTTGGGTGAAGGAACCATAAGTCTGCTTTCACCTTCAAAGGGCTCTTCTCTTCCGCCGTTAAAAAAGAATGTTACGTGCGGATATTTTTCAGTTTCTGCAATGCGTAATTGCGTTTTGTTTGCGGAAGACAATGTTTCTCCAAGGGTGTGCATGAGGTTGTCTTTTTCGAAAAGAATATGCACGTTTTGAAACGAATCGTCGTAGCGTGTCATGGTCACGTAATACAACGGCATCTTCTTCATCCCAAATTCTGGAAAATCTTGTTGATGAAGTGCCAAGGTAATTTCACGACAACGGTCTGTTCTAAAGTTGAAACAAATAACCACGTCGTTTTCTTCAATGCCTTGATAGTTTCCTTCAATTTGAATAGGTTCAATAAACTCATCGGTAACGCCATTCACGTAAGATTGCGCAACGGCTAATGATGCAGAGGGGCTTTTGTTTTCCGATCCGCTTGTAAACAGGTCATACGCTTTCTGAACTCGCTCCCAACGTTTGTCTCGGTCCATGGCGAAGTACCTTCCAACCACACTAGCAATTTTAGTTTGTGTTCCGTCCAGGTGGTTTTCTAAATCTTCAATAAATCCTTCACCGCTTTTAGGGTCGCAATCTCTTCCATCTGTAATGGCATGAATGAACACTTTCGAAAGCTCTTGCTCTTCACAAATATCGACAAGTGCTTTCAAATGATTGATGTGCGAATGCACTCCTCCATCTGAAACGAGACCGATGAAATGCACGTTTTTATTTTCTTTTTTTGCATGTTGAAGGGCAGCTAAGAGCACTTCATTTTTATGCAACTCATTGTTGCGAATGCTCAAGTGAATTTTTACTAGGTCTTGGTACACAACTCTCCCAGCTCCAATGTTCATGTGTCCCACTTCACTGTTCCCCATCTGTCCTTCCGGAAGACCTACGAATTCTCCGTCTGTGCGCAAGGTCGCGTGAGCTGCTGTTTTATTCAGGTGATGTGTGAAAGGAGTCTGCGCGCTAAGTATAGCATTCGAGTGATCGTTCTTCCCAATGCCCCAGCCGTCTAAAATAATAAGACCTACTTTTTTAGTCATTTTGAAAAAGTAATTTGAAAGCGACTTCCGCATGGGGAATTGTCGCTAATGGTTATTTCTGCTTTATGTGCTTTGCAAATTTCTTTCACGATATAAAGTCCTAATCCAGTGCCTTTTTGTGAACGAGTTTCTTCGTTTCCAACGCGATGAAATTTTTCGAAAATTGATTTTCTTTCTTCGTTAGGAATACCTATTCCGAAATCTGAAATCTCCATTAGAACAATGTGCTCACTTCCTTTTAATAAAACTGAAATGGGTTCAGAAACGGGTGAATATTTATTAGCGTTTTCGAGAAGGTTGAAAAGTAAGCTCACAAGCATGTTCTCTTCCGCTTGCAAAAAAACATTCGAATGAATGTTTGAGTTTACCGTGCGCTCAGGGAAGAGCTGTTGGAATCGCTTTATTTGCGCTTCAACGAGTGCGGATAAATCTGTTTTTTGCCAATTTCCGAGGACGGTGTTTTGTTCGAATTGTGTAGCGAGCAAAATGTTGTTCACCAGGGTTTCGAGACGGTTTGATTCGGTAATAATGTCTGTGCACAAATCTTGCGATTGTTCTTCCGATAGTTTACGGTTTTTGAGTGTTTGCGAATTCAAGCGAATAGCAGCAATAGGTGTTTTTAATTCATGAGTCACTGCGAGTAAAAAATTCTTTTCTTTTTGAGCGCGTGTCAAGTCTTGCCAAACATTTTTCTTGATCCACCAAATTCCCAAAAACAAGAGCAGAAGAAAAACTCCGCCTTCCCCTACAATCATAAAAATTTTATTTCGAAGCGCATTTTCTGGAAGTTTGGCTCCTTCTGATTTGAGTTGCTGTAAATAGGCAAATTGTAGCTTGTACAATTGCCATCCCCACCAAACCAATTGAAAAACGAGGTAGGCTGCCATAAGGTAAAGTACTCCTAACAATCTGCGTTTATTTCGGATCGATTTCATACTGCAAAAGTACATCGCTATTCTTAAATCAGTTGGGAAACAAATGTTGTTTAATTTTTTATGTTTTAATAGTCAATGAATGGAAAAGTAGATGCAATTTTGCACCATGATGAAATTGCGTGTGACGTTGTTGTTTTTGTTTGTCTTTGTGCTAATGCACAGGACAAATGCGCAGCGCGTAGGCGTAGTTCTTAGCGGTGGAGGGGCTACTGCTATGGCCCATATAGGATTCCTTCGAGCATTGGAAGAGAACAATGTACCTATTGATTATATCTGTGGGACGAGCATGGGTGCAGTCATCGCCTCTTTTTATGCAGCGGGTTATTCAACTCGACAAATGGACTCTTTGTGCAGAACACCCGAATTTGGATTGTTATCCGAAGGGCAAGAGCTTCCGCAGGACATGCAGTTTTATTATTTGAAATCGGAACCCACTGCAGCTATGGTTAGTTTGAAGTATTCTGGTGGCGATAACATTTCGAACACACTTCCAACCAATTTAATTAATCCGGCTCTTATGGATTGGGTCCATATGAAGTTGCTGAGTGCAGCCAGCGAAGCTGCAAAACAAAATTTTGATAGTTTGTTTGTTCCGTTTCGATGTGTTGCGGCCGACGTGAAAAACAAGCAGGAAGTAATTTTCAAGAAGGGTTCTTTGAATGAAGCGGTTCGTGCCTCTTGCACATATCCATTTTACATGCCTCCGCGAAGAATAGATGGGCTGTTGCTTTATGATGGAGGAATTTACAACAACTTCCCGATGGATGTTATGTATCGCGATTTTCATCCAGATGTAATTTTAGGCTGTAATGTTTCAGGTGTTCCTGCCGATCCGAAAGAGAATGATCTGATGTCTCAATTGGAGGCTATGATTGTTTCTCAGAAGGAGGTTTTTATTCCATGCGAAGAAGTCTTTATTGTTCAACCCAACACCAGCAGCACAGGTACCTTTGAGTTTTCGAATTCTATTGCGGCAATAGATTCAGGATATGTTTCAACGTTACGATCTCTTCCGCAAATAAAGAGACTCATTGAACGTGAAGTTTCGTCAAAAGAACTTCAAAACAAACGAAAAAAGTTTGCTTCGAAGTGTGCTCCCTTGGTGGTTGATGAGGTGAGATTAGAGGGCTTGCCTAAAGGACAAACACAATACGTTCGCGAACTTTTAGGAAGGAAAGAAAGTGCAATTTCATTGAGTGATTTGCAGCGTACCTATTTCAGGGTGTTGGCAGACGGAAGCATAAAATCGGTTTATCCGAAAATGTTCTTCAAACCGGAAACTGGGAAGTATGTTTTAGATATGAGCGTTCAGCGAGAAAAAGATTTGATTGTTTCATTCGGCGGGAACTTTAGTTCGCGTTCAATCAATACAGGTTATGTAGGACTTCGCTATAATTTATTCGGGAGGGTGAACACCGTTCTTGAGGCCAACAGTTACTTCGGAAGATATTACGGGTCGGTTCAAGCCAAGGCTCGTTCGAAAATTATGTTGTTCAATTTGCCCATTGCCTTTGAAGTTTCTTTCACGCAAAACCGTTGGGATTATTACAAAAGTTTGACAACTTTTTTTGAAGATGTGAAGCCTTCATTTGTTTTGTTGAGAGAACAGTTTGGTGAGGCAAGTTGGATTTTGCCTGCGGGAAGGAAGGCGAAGTTTAAAATAGATGCGATATACACCCACCAAAACGATAGTTACTATCAAACTAAGAATTTCTTGAGTATTGATACTGCTGATGTCACTGAATTCAACGCGAAAATGGTGCGGTTCAATTATGTCCGAAACACATTAAATCGAATTCAATATGCCTCCTCGGGTTCTCAAATTAGAGTCGTAGGTAAAGGGGTGAGTGGGAATGAATATACCATTCCTGGCAACACCAGTTCGAACAGAGACACCTTAACGAATTCACACATTTGGTTGCAAATGCGGGTTTTCTATGAGAACTACATTGTGAATCAGCCTCGTTTTTCGTTTGGAGTAAAAGCCGAAGTCATGTGGTCTGGACAAAAAGATTTTCAGAATGCCACCGCCACGTCAATCATGAGTCCTACTCCAAGTTTCTTCCCTGAATTCAAAACGTTTTACTTGCCTGTGTATCGAGGAACCTCGTTTTTCACCCTTGGAATTTCGCCCGTGCTTCATCTAACTAAAAACGTAGACATTCGCGCTGATGTATATGCTTATCAGCCCTTTCAGGCATCAGCTGTGCCATCTAGAGATATATACAGAACCTATGGTGTAGGCAGCGGAACATTGGTTTATCATTCACCAATAGGTCCGTTAAGCTTGTCGGCTAATTACTATGAGCAAAAAGAAAAACCTTGGAGTATACTTTTCAACCTTGGGTTTATCATATCGAACACTTCCCCGCGAGATTAATTTGGCGTGTTGTCCGTACTTTTGCAACAGATAAAGATTTATGAGTAAAATTAAATTTGCTGTCATTGGTGCTGGCCATATTGGTAAGCGTCATGCTGAAATGGTTCAGCGCAATGAACAAACCGAATTGTCTGCAATGTGTGATGTTCGTTCGCGTGAAGAATGCGGAGTAGCAGATGACGTGCGATTGTATTCAACTCCAGAAGAAATGCTAGAGAAGGAAGAGGTTGATGTTATCTGCGTTTGTACTCCAAACGGACTTCATGCGCAGCACGCACGTCTTGCTTTGAAAGCGGGGAAGCACGTTGTTGTAGAAAAACCAATGGCGTTGAATAAGGCAGATGGAGAAAAAGTGATTTTCGAAGCTTTGCGTGCAAATAAGCAAGTGTTTTGCGTGATGCAAAACAGATATAGTCCACCAAGTGTTTGGATGAAAGAATTGATTCAATCGGGTGTGTTGGGAAAAATATACATGGTAAATATTGACCTTTTCTGGAATAGAGACGATCGCTATTATAAGAAAGGTGGATGGAAAGGAACCAAAGATTTAGATGGAGGAACTTTGTTCACGCAGTTTTCTCACTTCATAGATATTATGTATTGGCTCTTCGGTGACATAGACAATATTCAAGCACGCCTTCACGATTTCAATCACACGCATTCAACTGAATTCGAAGATTCAGGAATAGTTATGTTTGATTTGGTTGAAGGTGGAATGGGATCTATTAATTTCTCTACCGCTGTTAGCACTGTAAATTACGAAAGCAGCCTAACCGTGGTTGCTGAAAAGGGAACCGTGAAAATTGGCGGTCAGTACATGAACGAAGTGGCGTATTGTCAAATTGAAAACTACACCATGCCTGAGTTGGCCGAAGGAAATCCAGCCAACGATTACGGACATTACAAGGGAAGCGCTGCGAATCACGTTTACATTATTCAGAATGTAGTTGATGCAATAAGTGGTTTCTCGAACATAACGACCAACGCCTTGGAAGGATTGAAGGTTGTTGAGATTATTGAACGAATTTATTCTGCTGCTAAAACAAACGGTTAATTCATTTCATGAAGAATAGAGTAACCGAACAATTCACGAAGTTCATGCGGGCTGAATACATTAAGAATGTATTCACGCTGATGGCGGGAACTTTGATTGGACAGGCGCTCGTTTTTGTTTTAGCTCCCTTTATAACGCGATTATTTACTCCGGAAGATTTTACTCTTCTTGAGCAATATACCATGCTGGTGACGGTACTGTCAGTAGTTGTTACTGGAAAATACGAATTTGCAATCATGCACCCCAAAGAACAGAACGACGCGAGGCATATCGCAGGACTGGCCTTGAAAGTGGCGTTTTATTCGTGCGTGGTTCTTTCTGTTCTTATTCTGTTTCTTGCAAAGGATATTTCATATTGGTTAATGAATGAATCCATTGCCATTTATCTTTGGACCTTGCCAATTGTTTTGTTTTTTACGGCTGTTTTCAATGTGTTCAATTATTGGTTTTCGAGATTGAAACAATATAGAGTAGCGGCCAATTCTAAGGTGTTGTCTGCCGTTTCATCAGAGCCCGTTAAAATAGCAACTGGATTTGGGGGTTGGGGTCCTTCTGGATTAATTTTTTCAACGGTCATTGGTTCTATAGCGGCCGGTTCTTATGCCTTTTGGAAATTCTTAAAGTCGGAGCCTGAAGGATTGAAGAACCTCTCAAACGAGCGCATGAAGGCCCTAGCCGTGCTTCACAAAGACTATCCCATGTTTAGTATTTGGGGAAGTGTTTTGAATAGACTGGCACAGTGGGCTCACGTTGGAATATTCACGTTGTACTATGGTCTGGCGGCTGTGGGCTTCATGGCGTTGTGCAGAAGAATTTTCATGGCGCCTTTGAATGTGGTAAGTAATTCTTATTCTCAAGTATTCTTTCAACGCATTTCTGAAATTGAAGATCCGAAGGAATTGCGTGCATTGTATTACAAAGTTTTGTTTCGGTTTTTAATAGTTGCCGCGGGAATGGTCTTCATTGTGCAAATGCTTCCAAGTAATACAATGGGATTTATTTTTGGTGAAGCATGGGGGAATTCATTCATGTATTTGAAGTATTTAATTTACTGGTTCGCTTTAAATTTTGTGACTTCGTCATTGGCCTTCATTACGTACAGAATTAATATGCAGCGTGTGGGGCTGTTATTAGACGCATTGCATTTTACCCTGACTATTGTAGCTGTTTATTTAGCGCATATATGGGGAATGAATGAATTGGAAGCGACTAAGTTTCTGGTCATTTCCAAGGTCATATACTTTTCATTCAATATTCTTGTTGTTCTTTTCTTCTTGGAACGTTATGCACGAAAGAATCACGAGCAAGTATGAAAATAATTTCGTTACTCGTCACGAATTTTAAAAACGACAATCGTGTTTATCGAATGGCCAAGAGCCTTACGACTAATGGTTATCCTACAACGGTTGTGGCCTGGAAGAAAGGCGATGTGCTTGCACATGAAAATTTCAATGGAGTAGAAGTGGAGAGGGTTACAGTGAAGTCGGATCGTTGGAAGCGGACAAATATTCTCTTTGGCGCCATTCAATATTTTGAATTTGCATTGCGAGTAATAAGAAAATACCGAAAAGTTGACGCATGGCATTGCAACGATTATGAAGCATTTATCATAGGCGTTTTCGCTAA
>CAMDFE010000036.1 GCA_945897395.1 Chryseobacterium gleum
AGTTTGGAGCTCGCTGGATCGTTTGCTGAAATCCGTTCCAATCACTTTCATTCGGGCATGGATTTGCGCACCGAACAGCGCGAAGGTTTGCCGGTTTATTGCGCAGCCGACGGATATGTTTCCAGAATTAAAATATCTCCTTTTGGATACGGGAAGGCCATTTATGTGACTCATCCGGAAGGGTACGTTACGGTATATGCCCACTTGCAAAAATTCAATCAGGAAATAGATTCTTTGCTTCGCCTTCAACATAAATTAAAAGAATCTTACGAAGTAGATTGGTATTTGAAGGAAGGACAAATTCCATTGAAGCGCGGACAACACATTGCGTGGAGTGGTAATTCGGGTGGAAGTGGTGGTCCACATTTGCATTTTGAAGTGCGCGACAGTAGAACAGAACATTGTCTCGACCCTATTCGATTTGGATTGTCCGTGCGCGATACACTCGCTCCTGTATTTGAATCGTTCAGCGCTTGGTCTGGGTATGGCGCAAGTGAAATTAGTCCGAGTGAACTTCCATTAATCGGACATTTTGTAACTGGAAGAGGAGCGTCTGATACGCTTCCACTTGAAATAGAAATCGGAAAATTGGAAGTCGCTGTGTCAATCGTTGATCGTTATTTAACGGGAAGCGGTGACTGTGGTGTGAAAACTTTGCGCGTTTTCGTGGATGGAAGTTTGTTTTACCGAATGGAAATTCGGTCGGTGAATTTCAACACATCAAAAGCCGTGAACGGATTTGTTCCGTTGGGAATTTACAAGTCGAAACCGGGTCAATGGTATCGCTGCTCTGTTCCGAAGCAAACACCATTGAGAGAGGAAGTAAATACGTTCGCACTTCCAGTTGAAATTTCAGATTCCTTAATACATAGTATTCGCTTCGAAACCGAAGATTGGAAAGGGAATGTTGCTACAGCCGTAGGATTTGTTCAGGCTGTTTTGCCCAATGCGCCGAAATATGCCAATACCATTTCAGTGATTGCGGGAGTCGAAAAAGTAATTCCGACGCGCTCGGGAAAAATTACCTTTCAAAAAGAATCGTTGTACGACGATACGGAGCTTCGTTTGCTCGAACCGATGTTCGACTCAATCATGCCTCCAGTTATAGAAATTGGACATGAAGGCATAGCGTTGTTTTCGCCGGTTAAAATTCAATTCAGTTTGAATGAAATGACACCTGATCAGCGGAAGAAGGTGGTTGTGCTCCATGGAAATAATTCAAAAATAAAATCTATTGGTGGAAGTGTGGAAGGAAATGCCATTGTGGCAAGCACTTCTTCGCTTGGAACATTCAGCTATGCTTCGGATTGGGATGCACCTCTTGTTGAATTTGCAGAACAAATTTTTCCTGAATCTGATTTAGTTGGAAGTTTGAAGTTCAGAGTGAGCGATGCGTTAAGCGGCATTGAAAGCATTCGTCCGCAACTCGATGGACAATGGTTGTATTATGAATACGACGCGAAGAATAACGCGGTTTGGGTGGAGCTACCAATATCAGTAGCGAATGAATTAACCCATGAATTTTCGTTAGTGGTGAAAGACAAATGTGGAAATGAAACGGTCTATAAAAAGGCGTTCAATTAGAACATGCTTTTCGGAAGGTCGAGCCATTCAAGTGCCGAGACGTGCATGATGTTATCTAAATCCGCTTGTTCCAATTGCATTTCTTCAATGAATTGCCCAATGTGCAAATCGCCCAACGGAAAAGGATAGTCGGTTCCTAATGCAATTTTTTTCGTAGACTGTTTCGTCATGATGTAACGAAGCAAATCGGAATCGTGCGTTGCGCTATCGATCCAAAATTTATTTAAATAATGACTTGGCGCAACGTTGTTGTCAAGCGCAACTAAATCAGGTCTGCAATTGAATCCGTGCTCAATTCTACCCAATGTTGGAATGAATGAACCACCCGCATGCGCAAACAAAAAGCGCAGCTTCGGGAATTTTTCAATAACACCGGAAAAGATTAGCGAGCAGACAGCACGAGTTGTTTCCGCAGGCATTCCAACCAACCACGGAAGCCAGTATTTTTTCATATCGTTTTCACCCATCATTTCCCACGGGTGAACCATCACACACATGCTTAGTTCTTCGCAGGCTTTCCACAAGGGAAGGAATTTCTCATCGCTGAGATTCGTTCCATTGATGTTCGAACCAATTTGAATTCCACGAAATCCAATTTTCTTTGCGCGTTCCAATTCAGCAAGAGCCATTGGAATATCATTCATGGGAAGTGTAGCCAAACCCACATAGTTTTTCGGATGCTCTTCCACAATCATTGCAATGTGATCGTTTAGAAACTCAGAAACTTTGCGTGTGTGTTCGGGCTTTGCCCAATACGAAAACAAAACAGGAATGGTGCAAACGACTTGAACTTGAGTTTTGTGTTTTGCGTATTCATCGATGCGTAAAACGGGATCCCAACAATTCGATTCAATTTCACGGAAGAACTGATCGCCTTGCATCATTCGTGCAAAGCCAGTTCTGTGATGGTCTAGATGAATGAATTTTCCATAGCCGAACTCCTTACTCCAATTGGGTAAGTGGTCGGGCATGATGTGGGTGTGGGTATCTATTTTTAACACGGCGCTCTTTCGTGAAGCGAAGTTAACGTTTTCTTTTATTCTTTTTTCACTCGACGCAAATCGAGCATGTTCACTGAATTCGTTGGGAAGTTCTTGATGTTCGAACGAATGAAGTGCATGACCTGATCGTAGTAAAGCGGAATAATCGGAGTCTCGGAATGAATAATTTCTTCGAGTTGTTTGCTATATATAAGTGTGCTGTCTGTGGAATTTGTTTTTCCCATCTTGGAATAAATATTGTCGTAGGCCGCATTCGAAAAGTGTGTGTAATTCGGACCGTTCGGCGCAAAGCGTTGAGTGGTGAAAACAGAATAAAAATTTTCTGGGTGAGCATAATCGGCTAACCAACTTTTTCGAAAAACTGAAAGCTGACACTTAGCGGCTTGATCGCGAAAGGCCGAACCTTGTAATTGTTGAATCTCGCATGGAATGCCTAATTGCTGCCATTCGTGTTGAATGTATTCCATGAGGTCGGCGTAATCGCTGGTGGTGCTAAGTACAATTGTGGGAAGATTTTTTCCATTTGGAAATCCAGCTTCTGCCAATAAATCGAGCGCTTGTTTTTTGTTGAAGGAAATGAGTTGTTCGGTGTTTAAGTTTTTTGCTGCAGCTGGAGAGCAGAACCCGAAGTCAGCGGGAATGACTGTATTGTTGCGCAAATGCTTCACCATGTCTTTTTTATTTATGGAAAGGTGGAGGGCCATTCTTACACGAGGATCGAGCAAGGTTTTATTTGATTGAAGAGAAGGGTCCACAACAAAACCTAAGTAATCTGTTTTTATGAAAGGTGTTTTTTGCAAATACAATTGCGAAGTGTAAGCAGTTGAGAGGTGTCCATTCGGATCGAGTAATTCATCTTTGAATGCATTGTGAATGCCACTCATGAAATCGTATTTTCCTTGCAATAGACCTTGGTACTCCGCGGACATGTCTTTTACAAAATCGATTTTCACTGCGTCTAAATAAGGAAGTGCATTTCCAAGTTCATCTTTCAAATAGTAATTCGGGTTTTTGTGAAAGACGAGCGCTACGTTTTCATACCAGAATGCAAACTGAAAGGGACCGCATCCGACCGGATGATTGCGGAAATCTGAACCATACATTTCAACAGCCTCATGCGGAACAATGTTCGCGTATTGTGTGGTGAGCAATCCGAGAAATGGAGAGAAGGGTTCCTTCAATTGAATAATGAAGATGGAATCGTTCGGGGCAGAGAATCCACTATCAGAAACTTTTTCGAAGATCCATTTTCCCGGGGAGGCGACTTGGTTATCTAAAATTCTATTGAAGGAATAAACCACATCGGAAGCCACAACTTTCCGCCCTTGTTCATTAGGGAAGCAAGAGTTGTTGTGAAAGTATACGTCGCGGCGAAGGAAAAAGGTGTAGGTAAGCAAGTCGTCGGAAATTGAAAAGGATTCTGACACTGAAGGGGTAATCTGAAGGGAGTCGTTCAATTCAACCAATCCGTCGAACAGTTGATTGGTGGCCCACATGATTTCAAGATCGCGAGCAAAGGCCGGGTCGAGCGATGTTATGCCGTTGCTTTCGTTGTAACAGAAAACATTTTTATTGTCCGCGTGTTTTGTTCCGCAAGAGTCAAGCAGGAAGAGACAAGTTATACTTCCGAAAAATATGTTTCCGTTAAATTTCATTCAAACAAAAATAGAGTAGGTGGAAGTAGAATTGTTCTGTTCTACTTTTGAGTTATGAAAAAATTAGGTTTGTTAATCATCATTGCTGCGCTAGTGGCTTGTCAATCGGCAAAATTAAGTACTAAGGATTATGCTGAATCTCAAAACAAAGTCGCGTTTGACATAATGAGTTACAACGTAGAGAACTTGTTCGACACGATTGATGATCCAAATAAGGCTGACGAAGATTTTACACCTTCAGGAAAATTACAATGGAACACAGCCAAGTATTATGAGCATTTGAAACATACTGTTGATGCAATTACGAACAAGGGTGCAAATTTCCCTGCCGTTGTTGGATTAATTGAAGTGGAAAACGAAACCGTGTTAAATGATTTGGTGAATACTTCTCATTTGAAAGGAAAAGGATATAAAGTTGTTTGGTTTGAAGGTCCCGATGAACGCGGAATTGATGTCGCTTTGATCTACGATTCCAATAGAGTAACTGTAATTGGAAGCAGAGCTATTCCAGTTGTATTGGAAAGTGTAACGGATCCGAATACACGCGATATTCTTAAAGTTGCTGTTAAAGTGGGAAATGAAGATTATCAATTGTTTGTGAACCACTGGCCTTCGCGCAGAGGCGGTCAAGATGAATCTGAGATGCACAGGATTAAAGCAGCAAGTGTTCTAAGAAAGGAAGTTGATCAGATTCTTTCAGTGAATCCGAATACTAATATTATTTGTATGGGAGACTTCAATGATTTCCCTTCGAACAAAAGTGTTCACGATGTTTTACAAGCGGGTGTATCGAATGAACATTCGGTTTTATTTAATATGATGTCGGATTTCGAAGCGTTGAAAAAGGGGACACATTTTTACAAAGGAGAGTGGAGTCCGTTGGATCAGTTTATGGTGAGTTATGGAATGTTCGATAATAAGTGTGTGAGTGCAAACGCTTTTGAGGTCGTGTCGTATGACTTTCTTTACTACACATCAAAAGATGGAGTGAAGTCGCCAGCTCGAGCATATGTAGGAGATTCATACAAAGGTGGATATAGCGATCACCTTCCTATACTTATGCATGTGAATTAATCACATTGAAACTTTATTGCAATAAAAAAGCCGTCTCGCAAGAAACGGCTTTTTTAATAGTTTGAAGTAGAAAATTATTTCTTCTTCGCAGCTTTCTTAGGAGCAGCCTTTTTAGCAGCAGCCTTCTTAGGAGCAGCTTTTTTAGCAGCAGCCTTCTTAGGAGCAGCAGCTTTTTTTGGAGCGGCAGCTTTCTTAGGAGCGGCAGCTTTTTTAGCGGCCTTTGGCGCGCTAGCTTTGGTTTTGGTTTTCATAAAATAAACGGTTGATTATTTTCTTTTCAAATTGTTTACTCGTCGTTACAAGTAAACTTAAAAATACACTGGATACAATTTCACTTTTCCATCGCTTCTTATCCCGATTGTCGGACTTGGAATTTTTATGAAGTTAATTACACTTGCAATTTTCTTCATCCATTTTCTTGGCCATTCAATCTTTGTCAAATCTGCATCAAAAGAAAAAAAGAATTCACGTGTTGCGTGAAAATTATTAACACTATTAATGTTATTATCTGCGTATAAGTTTTCATCAATACTATAGCCGAATGAAATGCAAAGCCACCTCGTGAATCGCTTGGTATCCGTATGATTCAGAGATAGTGGAGCAGAGAGCCAATACGTTTGTCCGTTGTAGTCTTTCAAAAGACGTTGTTGAAAATTACGACCAAATGTTTCAGGACGCATATCTGCAAACGTGCTTTTTTGATAAGAAAATTTTAGAGAGATGAATTGTTGTTGAAGAAAATATTCTTGTGAAGCGAATAAAAAATATCCAAATGTATTTGCAATCATATCGCTTTTTGAAAATCCCCATTGCGCAGATTTTCCATCAAGTATTTCAATGCTTGTTAAATAAATTAAACCACTAGCACCACCTAGAAAAATATTTCTATTTCGGTTTGAATCGCTTGTTTGAAGGGTGTTGTAGAAGTTTCTTCCTAATTGATAAGATGTGAATGCATGTCCACATTTATCCATTTGCATCCATTCTTTTGAATCATTGAAGAAATGAAATTTACTTTGAGGGTAATCTTTATACCATAGTGTATTCAATCCGATGAATGAAGCAGCACTTGTGCCAATAGCGAGCGATGAAATTATAGTATTGTGTTTTTTTTGATTGGTGAGATTTAATACTAGCGTGTCATTTTCCAAAGCGAAAACGGAAGAACTAATGACAAGAAAAACAAAAAGAGATAAGCTTATTTTCATCGTTGAATGTCGATTGAATCTAAATATTTCTGATAAGCTTTAGCGTTTTCTTGATGCTCAGTATAGTTAACCGCAAAGTTGTGTTTGCCTGTTTTTCCTGGTTGTGCGCACATGAAGATGTACTGGTGCGATGCTGCATTTAAAACAGCTTCTATGTAAGTTTTTTCAACAATGTGTATAGCTGCAGGGGGCAATCCTTTGTATAGATATGTGTTGTAAGGGGAATCGAATTTTAAATCGTCGTGTCTCACGCGTTGTCTTTTTTCTTTTGTATTTATTCCAAACAAAACAGTCGGATCAGATTGAAGAAGCATGTTTTGTTTTAATCGGTTCAAATAAAGTCCTGCAATTTGCGGCGCCTCATCTTTGTTTGCAGTTTCGCCACGAACGATTGATGCGAGCACGTAGACGTCATGTTCGCTTAGTCCAATTCTGGAAGCTAACGTATTTTTATTGGCGCCCCAATATTCGTTGTAAAGAGTGTTCAGTCGTGAAAAGAAATTCTCAGGTGAGCTAGTCCAATACATTTCGTAGGTATCTCCGAGTAATCTTTCCAAAACACGTTGTTGACGAATTTCAATCGGCAGATCTATTGTTTTCGGTGCGAGTAATTCTAAATTTTTGTTTACGTAAGCCATAAACAGCGCGCTGTCTTGTTCGAATTTTTTTTCGAATCGTTGAGCTAATTTGTAAATGGTTTTAATGTCGTCTATTCGTATGGAAACTGGATCCTGGTTTCCGCTTATTAGTTTGTTCAAAATAGCGCGCGCGCTTAAGTTCCCGCTAATGGTATATTTTCCGGGCGGAAACAATTCGATAGATTTAAACAAGGAGGTTAATTTCCATTTATAATAAATGATACTTGGAGATTCAGCATCTCTAGATAAAGAATCTAAGATGGATTTTTCAACGGACGCGAACGTGTTATTTGTTGGAATAAAAATTGAGAATTCTTTTCCTTTCGACTGCAATGGAGAGGATGCTAAAACATACGAGAGAATTACAAACCCAACAAAGAAAGACGCTAGAATTAAGGCTAATGCTACTTTTTTATTTTTCTTTAAGTAGTTTTTCATATCTGTTAACAATTCTGTTTAAGCACATTTGTTCACGTTGAAATTGAAACCCTGTTTTTTCAAAAAGTGAAATGCTAGCTGCATTGTCTTTGTCAATGAGCGCAAATACAATTGAAATTTGTTTGTCAAATGTAAGTTTTTTAATTAATAGGCGTAGAGCCTCTCTGCCGAATCCTTTGTTGTGATCTTTTTGGTTCGGAATTAATATTCCGATACCAATAGATTGGTCGTTCTCGTCGAAGTTGAATGCGTCTAAGATTCCGATAGGCAATTTGTTCTCTGAATTCCAAATGACCCAACGTTGCTGTTTGTGTATTGAGTAGATGCGAGGAGGAAAGAAACAGTCAGTAATTTCATCTAATGTATAAGGACCCGGATGTTCGTTGATGTGCCAATAATCCTCCAAATTTTCTACCCAATGGATATACGGAAGGTCTTCGCGCCTAGTTTCTTCAATGTAAATGTTGTCCATAAATCGTTATTCATTTCAAAAATACGGGAAATGCCTTTGAGATAGTGAAAGACCTTCGTTACTTTGTTGTTATGACTAACATACGTATTTTATTTTCACTTGCTTTTGTTGTGGCTCTTTTAAGCAGTTGCAGCATCAATAAGAATATAATGTTTCAAACAGATACCGAGTATGAGTTTAAGAAACCAGATATAGACTCAACGAACAGAGAATACAAGCTCGCTGCATTTGACTACATCACAATAAACTTGTTTACTGGCGATGGAGCTATGATTTTGGAGTATACGACCAGTGGTATTGAACGTCAACCGAACTATGGTGGTTTCGATTTGTATTACATATTGGATAAAAATGGAGAAGTGGATCTTCCGGTTTTGGGTAAAACAAAACTTTCGGGCTTTTCTATTCCAGATGCTCAGCAATACCTCGAAGCGAAATTCATTAACTATAATGACCCATTCTGTTTAGTCCGTGTCTTGAATAGAAGGGTTATGGTGTTTACAGGAGAAGGAAGTCTAGGAGCTGTTGTCCCTTTGGCAAACCAAAATATCTCAGTGTTGGAAGCAATCGCCCTAGCAGGCGGAATACGAGAAAGAGGAAATGCATCAAAGGTGAAAATTATTCGCGGGAAGAATGGTTTGAATGAAGTGTATCGTCTAAACCTATCGACCATAGAAGGAGTTGAAAGCGCTAAAATGATTGTTCAAGCGGGTGATATCATATATGTAGAACCCGTGCCGCAAATTACCAATGAATTCGTGAAAGATATTGCGCCATTGGTGAGTTTGTTTTCCTCGACGTTAATCCTATTCTTAGTTGTTACGAAATAATTATGAGAATAGAGAAGACCGATTTTCGCGACTTGCTTTTGGTTAATCTTCCTGTGTTTGGGGATGATCGAGGCCGTTTTCAAGAAACGTTTAAAGAGGCCCAATTCAGAATAGAAACTGGAATGAATATTACATTCGTTCAGGATAATGAGAGCCTTTCTTCAAAAGGTGTACTACGTGGTTTGCATGCTCAGAAATCACCAAAGTCTCAAGCGAAATTATTACGCGTGGTGAAAGGAAGTATTCTAGATGTTGTTGTTGATTTACGAAGAACCGAACCAACATTCGGTAAGAGTTTTCAAATTGAATTGAAAGGTGGAGATGGAATATCGTTATTTATTCCGGAGGGTTTTGTTCACGGTTTTTATTGTTTCGAAGACGAGACCATTGTTCAATACAAGTGCACAAATTATTACGACAAGAATTCTGAAATTTGTTTGAATGTATTTGATGCCAATTTGGGTATTCAATGGCCAGAAGGGGAGAAAGTGCTTTCTGAAAAAGATAAGGAAGGCTTTTCTCTCGAAGATTTAAGCGATTTGTTTTTTTAACTGTTCGTTTGAATAGTAAAAGCCACGCTAGCCAAACGTTTAGTTTCATCGCCTTCGATGAATTCAGTTAATACACTTTTAGTCGCCGCCTCTCGTTCAAATACTTCTTCCATATTCCTAACGCGGCCATACGGCACTCCGCTCTTCATAGCCGCATGCTCGAACGTTTCAGAGCTTATTTTTTTAAATTCTCGTTGAAGAATATCAAATAGTTCAATTCTGTTTTTTACACGATTAGTGTTTGAAGAAAATCTGCCGACGGTAGCGTTTTGAGGATTGTTTAATATGACATTCAATTTTTTAAATTGTTCATCGCTGCCGACAGCGAGTACAATCCATTTTTCATCTTGTGTTTGAAACAGTTCTCCATAAGGAGCAATATTAGGGTGAAGGGATCCCATGCGCTGAGGAATGTGACCGTTCATTAGGAAATAACTCGCTTGATTTGCTAAAGAAGCAAGAGCAGCTTTTTCAAGTGAGACTTCAACACAAGCTCCTTTTCCTGTTTTTTCTTTTTGAATTAACGCACAGAGAATTCCTTCTTTCAATTGATGCGCCGCGAGCACATCTATTAGAGCGACGGGCATCTTAGTGGGGAGTCCGTCGGCAGCCCCATTCATATACATAAATCCAGTTTCCGCTTGAAGAACTACGTCGTAAGCCAAACGATCTCTTTCGAATTCAAATCCTCGAATAATTCCCTGAATTAGTTGCGGAAATTTTTCAGAAAGAAATTCAGCATCTAATTGGAATTTTTTAGAATCACCTTCTTTAAAATTAGAAATCATTATATCTGCCGTTTCTAGTTCT
>CAMDFE010000037.1 GCA_945897395.1 Chryseobacterium gleum
CAGTTAATCAAGGGCACTGCCATCCGAAAATTATTCAAGCATTGAAAGATCAAGCTGAGAAAGTGACACTCACTTCTCGTGCGTTTTATAATAGTGAATTGGGGACGTATGAAAAGTTCATCACCGAGTATTTTGGTTATGAAAAAGTTCTTCCGATGAATACGGGCGTTGAAGGCGGGGAGACCGCTGTGAAGTTGGCGCGCAAGTGGGGTTATAAAGTGAAAGGCATTGCAGACAACCAAGCGAAAGTAGTTTTTGTAGAAGGGAATTTTTGGGGAAGAACACTGGCTGCAATTTCTACTTCTCAGGATCCTAGCAGTTATGCAGGATTCGGCCCGTATATGCCCGGATTCCTGTCTATTCCTTACAATGACTTGAACGCATTAGAAACTTGTTTATCGAGCGATCCAAACATTGCTGGATTTATGTTCGAGCCTATTCAAGGTGAAGCAGGTGTTGTTGTTCCGCATGAAGGATATTTGGCAGGTGTTCGCGCGTTGTGCACGAAGTACAATGTGTTGATGATTGCAGATGAGGTTCAAACCGGATTGGCGCGCACAGGAAAGATGTTGGCTTGCGATCATGAAAATGTAAAGCCCGATATTTTAGTTTTAGGAAAAGCGCTTTCAGGAGGAGTTCTTCCCGTGAGTGCTGTTCTTTCAACCAATGAAATTATTCTTACGATTAAGCCAGGTGAGCACGGCAGCACCTACGGCGGAAATCCTCTAGCTTGCGCTGTTGCAACAGCCGCGTTGGAAGTTCTTCGCGATGAACACATGGCAGAAAATTCAGAGCGTTTGGGAGAGCTATTCAGAAGTGAAATGAGAAAACTTCAAAGTGAAGTTTCGTTAGTTACGCTTGTTCGTGGAAAAGGATTGTTGAACGCTGTTGTGATTGATGATCACGAAGAAAGCGAAGCGGCTTGGAACATTTGCGTTGACCTTGCGAGGAATGGGTTACTTGCCAAACCTACACATGGAAACATAATTCGTTTTGCTCCTCCATTGTGCATTACCGAAGCAGAGATTATGCAATGCGTTGAAATTATTTCAAACGTCATTAAAGCTCACGCCAAGAAGTAAAACGAAAGGGTTATAACCAACCCTTTGATTTCATCCATTCGTCGTTGAACATTTTGCCCAAGTAGCGAGTCCCGTGATCGTGGAAGATAACCACTACCACATCTCCTTCTTTGAATCTATCTTTCATTTGAATAACACCAGCCATGGCTGATCCTGCGCTGTTTCCAGCGAAGATCCCTTCTTCTTTTGCAATTTTACGTGTGTAAATCGCAGCGTCTTTGTCGGTTACTTTTTCGAAGTGATTAATCAAGTTAAAGTCAACATTTTCTGGAAGGAAATCTTCACCAATTCCTTCGGTAACGTAGGTGTAAATTTCTTCCTTGCTGTATGCTCCCGTTTCTTTGTATTGTTTGAATATCGAACCATAGGTATCGATACCCAACACTTGAATATTTGGATTTTTTTCTTTTAAGAAACGAGCAGTTCCAGAAATAGTTCCACCTGTTCCAACACCAACAACCAAGTGCGTTATCTTTCCATCTGTTTGATCCCAGATCTCTGGACCTGTTGATTCGTAGTGTGCTTGCGCGTTACTTGGATTGTCGTACTGATTCGGCTTCCAAGAATTGGGAGTTTCTTTTTCTAAACGTGAAGAAACGCTGTAGTACGAGCGTGGATCTTCTGGATCCACATCTGTTGGACATACAATTACTTCTGCACCCAATGCACGAAGCGCATCGAACTTCTCTTTACTCTGTTTGTCTGTACTTGTGAAAATACACTTGTATCCTTTCATGATAGCGGCAATGGCCAAACCCATCCCGGTGTTGCCTGAAGTTCCTTCGATAATGGTTCCACCCGGTTTTAATCTTCCGTCTTTTTCCGCATCTTCAATCATCTTCAGCGCCATGCGGTCTTTGATTGAATTTCCAGGATTAAAGGTTTCTACTTTGGCTAGAATCAAAGCTGGAATGTCTTTCACTATGGTGTTTAATTTCACCATAGGTGTATTGCCAATGGTGCCTAGAATGTTTTCGTGATACTTCATGCTGCGAAGGTAGGTCGGAAGATTTAATTTTTTCTGATCGACTCTGCTGGTCGGAAGGTTGACACGTAAAGCGATGGAAGAATCATGGCTAATACACACACGCAAAGCGTAAGCGCATTCAACACAACTATTTCCATCGGATTCATGAGAATGGGAATCTCTGACACATAATAATTAGCAGGATCTAATTTGAAAAATCCGGTGTATTTCTGAAACAGAGCGATTCCAATGCCGAGGATATTTCCAATGAGAACACCTTTACCAATGATGTGTGCTGCATGCCATAAGAAGACACGCAACATGATTGGATTGGGTAATCCCATAGATTTTAGCGTGCCAATGAACGATTGTCTTTCGAGAATGAGAATTAGCAATGCAGAAGTCATGTTCACGATTGATAGCACTACCATGAGCACCACAATAATGACCACGTTCACATCGAGCATTTCCAACCAAGCAAAAATTTCTGGATTGCGATCCGTCAATGGAATCACGAATAAGTCATACGGAATGGCTTCCCACAAGGGATCTCTCACTTGCTCAAGCGCTTCGTAATTTTCAACTTGAACTTCATATCCACCAATGTAATTCACTTCGCTTCCGCGCAAGTTCGAATAGGTCCATCGCGGAGTAACGAATTCATTCTCGCCGTGAGGTGGAAATTTTAAGTGAACGTAAGTGGTATCTGGAATTTGATAAGGCGCAGTAGTAATTAAACCGAAGGTAGTGTCGCGCATTTCCAGATAATAGATAGGATCCTTGGCGGGCGTTCCGTCGAGCCAGCGTTGTTCGAATTCCCCGTTGTTACCGAAGCCAATAGGAGTTATGAAAGTGAGCAAAGGAACCGTTGCTGTATCTACGACTATTTGTCCTTGCAGCCCCCAACCTCCGAACTGCTGCAGATAAGCGAGATGCACGAAAATGAATTTCTCATCGTACTCTTCCAACTCTGTTTTGTAAGTTCCAACCAGTGTGAAATTTTGTTGTTGAATATCGTCTTCGCTATTAACGATGTACAGACTCATTTTCTGTCCGAGTTGAAGCGCTAGTCGATTCGCAATGTATTCAGACAATACAATTTCAGCAACAGGAAGAGTGTCTGGGTTATACTTCAATTGCATCACACGGCCTTGTGTAAGAACACTGTGCAAAAATGTAGTGTCGTATTGTTCTTCGATACCCTTCGCAACAACTCCTGACAATCCAGCTTTCGACTCCACAATGGCGGGCTTTTGAGCGTAAACGCTGATGTTTTTTATGCCTGGAATTTTCTTTAATTCTTGAATTAAGGATTTATCGTAAAGCAATGGCACCGATTCTTGCGCAGCGTTATCCCCGTTCGAAACAATTTGAAAATGGCCGCCGAATCCAATTACTTTTTGTCGCACTTCTGATTGAAAGCCTTTCACAATGGCCAATGCAAGAATCATAAGCGCAATTCCAATGGCCACTCCCCACATAGCAATGCGGACAATTGGCTTTGAAATGCGCCCATTGTCGCTTGCTTTCAGCATGCGAAAAGCTAAGAAAGAGGCTAGCTTAAAAGATTTCATTGCGGCTCAAAGTTAGGACTTCGACATTGGAAAGTTACTAACTTCATTTATTTCGGTTCAATTTTGGTTAAGAATGAACAAAATTTGTTTGCCCATGAAACACGTTCGTTTTCATCTTATATTCTTTGTTGTTTTAGTGCTAAACACTGCTCACGTGTTTGCACAAAGTTCTGGCGCCTCAAATACTGTCGCTTACTTTGAGTTGTTGAAGAACAAACGTGTGGCAGTTGTTGCCAATCAGACCAGTGTTATTGGAAAGGTTCATTTAGTAGACACGCTGTTATCAAGCGGAATTCAAGTCGTAAAAATATTTGCACCTGAACATGGCTTTCGAGGCGAAGCCGGGAACGGTGATCATGTGAATGACGGCACGGACAAAAAAACGAAGCTCCCCATTATTTCATTATACGGAAATCATACAAGACCCACTGCGGAAATGCTTTCAGGTGTCGATGTGATTGTTTTCGATATTCAAGATGTTGGGGTTCGGTTTTACACTTTCCTTGCGACTATGCAGGAAGTTATGGAAGCTGCTGTGCTGAGCAATAATGAGTTTATTGTTTTAGATCGTCCCAATCCGAACGGTTACTACATAGACGGACCGGTAATGACGGATAAAAACTTGTATTCGTTTGTTGGACAGTTACCCATTCCTATTGTGCACGGATGCACGCTAGGGGAAATCGCAAAAATGATAAATGGTGAAGGTTGGTTAGCGGGCGGAAAATCGTGCGCTCTCACAGTTGTTCCATGCAGTGAATACACGCACAATTCGTATTTCGAATTGCCGATTAAACCGTCTCCAAATTTGCCCAACATTGCATCGATTTATGCATATCCAAGCTTGTGCTGGTTTGAAGGAACATGCATTAGCATTGGTCGGGGAACAAATCTTCCTTTCCAACAATTTGGATTTCCGAATTGCAAAGTGGGTGAAACTTCTTTCACCCCAAAAGAAATTAAAGGAGTGTCTTCCAATCCACCATTTGAAAATCAGCTCTGTAAGGGAATCCAAGTAAATTTCGATAAACGTCCAACACAATTGAACCTATCTTGGCTAACGAGCATGTACAACTGCTATCCCAACAAAGAGAAATTCTTTTCCTCTCCGAATTTTTTCGATAAGTTAGCCGGAACAACTCAACTTAGAAAGCAGATAATTGGTGGTGTTGGAGAAGATGTTATTCGAATCTCTTGGCAAAGCGATTTAGATGCGTACAAGGAAATTCGAAAGAAATATTTATTATATTCAGATTTTAATTAAGCATGAAAATTTCACTTAAACTTTGTCTTCTTTCGCTAGCTTTTTTTTTAGGAGGGAAAAGTGCGGTTGCTCAGTTGGAAAATACGACTCGCGATGTAGCGCGCAAGCATCCGAATGGAAAGCCTTACGTTGTTGTATATATGAAAAACACCACAGGTGAAATTGTGAAGGAGGAGGTGTACTATTCAAATGGAAATTTAGAGTGGGAAGGATTCTACAAGCGTTCCATTGAAGACGGCTCGTGGAAGTATTACTACCCGAATGGAAAATTGAAAAGCAATCAGTTTTATACGAAAGGAAAAGAGAACGGAGTTTTCCTCGACTACAACGAATCCGGTAAACTCGTGAAGCAAAGTTTATTCAAAGACGGCAAACTCGTTTCAGAGCAGAGTTTCTAAGTTATTTTTTCGGAAGCCACTTGTTTTCTTCAGCGCCCAATTCATTTGCTGCTGCGCGCGAAAGCGTAAACAAATAATCAGATAGCCGATTCAGATATTGAATGAAAATCGGATTAACGGTAGAGAGCTCTGCAAGCGCAGTAGCTGTGCGTTCCGTCCTTCTACAAATTGTTCGAGCAATGTGAATGTGAGAGACAGTTGGGTGTCCGCCCGGAAGAATGAAGTGCTTCAATTCAGGGAGCTCAGCAGTCATGCGGTCAATTTCTTTTTCAAGAATTTCAGCTGCATCTTCAGGAAGCGCGGGCAATTGAATTTTTTCTGCCTGATCAGGCTCTGTTGCCAAGTGACTTCCAACTACAAAAAGATTGTTTTGAATTTCACGAAGCGTTTGCTGGTGTAAAGGAAGCAAGTCAGCTACCAACCCAATGAACGAATTCAATTCGTCTATATCTCCGTATGCCGCTATGCGTATGTGATGCTTGGGAAGTCTTGTTCCTCCGAGTAGCATCGTTTTTCCGTCGTCTCCTTTCTTCGTGTAAATCTTCATTCTCTTATTCTTTAATGGGTTCTGGTAAATTCCAGGCTCCTCGAATCACAAACCGAACGGTCGTTCGGTTGCGCTGTTCAAGCAATACTTCTTTGTATTGCAAGAGCTGTTGCATAACCATTGGCTTCGGGTGACGAATGGTTAAGATCGACACGTTATCGTTGTATCTAACATGAAAATCGCTCAACTGTTCAATGAGCGCCTTTAATTTGTTTGGGTCGGATTGAATACAAACTGAAAAATTCAGCGCAGAGTTTTCCATCATGTGCACGTGAATGCCCAAGCTAGCAAAGGTGTTGAAGATAAAGGTGAGATTGTCTTCCACCACAAAACTGAAATCTTTGGTTGAAATGGAAACTAGCGTTTGATTTTGTTTCAATATATACGAAGCCACTTCCAATTCGGTATTTGCTTTCTCTACAATGCGCGTTCCTTGAGCAGTTGGATTCAAGAAAGATCTAATATTAAGTGGAATGTTTTTGTTTTGAAGCGGCTTAATGGTTCTTGGATGAATAACACTTGCTCCATAATACGCTAGCTCCACGGCTTCGCGAAAAGAAATCTCCTTCAGCAATTGGGTAGGCTGGAAACATTTTGGATCGGCATTCAGCAAACCGGGTACATCCTTCCAAATCGTTACCGATTCAGCATTCAATAAATACGCGAATATCGCCGCCGAGAAATCAGAACCCTCGCGGCCCAGTGAAGTTAGCCTTTTCTTTTCGGAGAAATCTTGTGAAACATCTTTCGTAGAATCTTGCAACGCATCTTTCGTAGAATCTTGCCAAGCGCAGGCGCCAATAAATCCTTGAAGCACCAACGTTGAATGTGATTGAAATTCATGTTGAAGGGAAGCAACTTTTTGTTCGCTCAATTCCCACTGCACACGTGCATCGCGAAAGCGCGAATCGGTTATCACGTAGTCAGCACTGTTCAATCGCGTCGAAGAAAGATTGTTTTTGTTGAAGCATGCATTCACGATTGCAGTCGACAAATATTCGCCGTATCCGATTATGCGGTCATATTCTTCATCAAAACTTGCATTGATTTCAACTTTGCAAAGTTGAGTAAGTTCTTCGAAGACCAACAACCAATCGGTGTCAGTGTCTACCTCTAATTCTTTGGCTATGTTGAAATGAAATTCGAATATTTCCTGAAGTTCTTTTTCAAAGTCTTTTCCTTCGAAACGTTTCTTATGAATGGTTTCCAGAGCATTGGTCGTTTTGCCCATGGCAGAAACAATGACAATTTTATTTTCAGGAAATTGGTTTAGAATAGAACACACATTACGCACTGCTTCAGCATTGCGCACCGACGCTCCTCCGAATTTATGTACGGTTATTTGTGCCATGATGCTTGTCTTATTTGTTCAGTAAATAAATATCCGTTTAACCACTCGGCTGAAAAAGTAGCGTTGTACTTTCTGTAAAAGTTCAACGCGGGCTCATTCCAATCGAGCACCTGCCAAGTCATTCCGTGGAAATTTCGTTTCGCACATTCGTTAGCTACTTCTTCAAACAAACGGGCGCCAATTCCATTTCCACGTATTTCCTCTTTCACCACAATGTCTTCCAAATAAATCATAGGGCCTTTCCAAGTGCTATAGCGAATGTAGTAAAAAGCTATGCCCACGATTTGTTCATTTTGCTCTGCGACGTAAAATTCAAAGAACGGATTGTCCTGAAATCCCCAAGCCTCCATTTGCTCAACAGAAACCACAACGGCTTCCGGCTCTTTTTCATACACCGCCAATTCTTGAATGAGGGCAAGTGCTTCGCTTAAATCGGCTTTCGTTCCTTTTCGAACGTGGGTCATTTCCATACCGCAAAGTAAAAGCAAAAAACAATGAAATACATCCTGTTGTACCTTTGCATTATGGCAGGAGTACGTTTAGAAAAATTTGGTTCGCTAATTAAGCGCGAGTTGGCAGTGTTGTTTCAACAAAATGCACGCGAATGGTTGGGGGGAAGCATGGTAACCATAACGCAAACCCGTGTGGCGCCCGATTTAAGTTTAGCACGCATTTACATCAGCGTTTTCCCTTCAGACAGGAGGGATGAGGCCTTGAAATTGTTGAAGCAGAACCATTCTTCGGTAAAAAGAGAATTGGGTTTGAAGGTAGGGAAGCAAATGCGCAAAGTTCCTGAGTTGCAGTATTACATAGACGACTCGTTGGATTACTACGAGACGATTGATAATTTATTGAAGAAGTAAAAATGCATTACGATCCTATAAAACGCAGTTTAGGAAGTGTTTTCAATAGCACGCCGTTCTTGCGTAAGTTGTTTTATTTTTTGTTAGATGTTTTGCTTCTTCGTTCATGGCACATTCGCAGTGAGCTGAAGAAATTGAACAGTGGTGCCGTGAAACAAATTTTAGATGCGGGATCTGGATTCGGGCAGTATTCATTCTGGATGAGCAAGAGATTTTCTCAAGCTGAAATTTTAGCAGTTGATGTGAAGGAAGAGCAGGTTACCGATTGCAACAATTTTTTCAATCAAATTGGAAAGGGTCAAGTGAAGTTTGAAGTAGGAGATCTGGTAACGTTCGTTCAACCGGAAAAATTCGATTTGGTATTGTGCGTAGACGTTATGGAGCACATTGAAGAAGACGTTCAGGTGTTGACCAACTATTGCAACAGTTTGAAAACTGGAGGCATGCTCTTGATTAGCACGCCAAGTAATATGGGTGGAAGTGACGTGCACGATGACGGAGAGACTTCGTTCATTGAAGAGCACGTTCGCGATGGTTATGGCATTGATGAGATTGAAGAGAAATGCCTTCGTGCCGGATTCTCGAAAGTTGAAGCGCGATACAGTTATGGTGTTCCGGGAAAGATTTCATGGAAGCTGTCTATGAAGTATCCAATGTTAATGTTGAATAAATCGAAGGCGTTTTTCATTGTGTTGCCAATCTATTATTTGGTTACCATGCCGTTTTCATTGTTGTTGAATGTGTTCGATGTGAATGGAACGCACAGCACGGGCACTGGATTAATTGTAAAAGCTTGGAAATAAGATGAAGTTCTTAATTGTTGGACTGGGAAACACAGGCGCGGAATACGCGAATACCCGTCATAACATTGGGTTCTTGGTTGCAGACGAGTTAGCGGCAAAGCACAACGCTACATTTTCTACTGAGCGTTACGCCGATAAAACAGAATTTCGTTCGAAGGGAAAGACATTCATTGTCATTAAGCCTTCCACCTACATGAATTTATCTGGAAATGCTGTGCGCTATTGGATGCAGCAAGAGAAGATTTCGTTGGAGCATGTTATGGTTGTAACCGACGATTTAGCTCTGCCTTTTGGAAAGGCTCGCATGCGCGGTAAGGGCAGCGACGGTGGGCACAACGGGTTGAAGCACATTCAGCAAATCTTGAATACGGGAGATTACGCGCGCATTCGCGTGGGCGTAGGAAATGAGTTCGCAAAGGGTCAGCAGGTCGACTATGTCTTAGGCGCTTGGACCAGCGAAGAGAAGGAAGGATTAGAGGCAGTGGTTCAGAAATCGGCTCAAGGATGTTTATCGTTTGCGTTCATTGGTGTTGCTCTTACCATGAACACGTTTAATTCGAAGTAGGTGCCCTTCCCCTTGTCATTCTCAATAAATTAACTATCTTTGCACTCCTTTTTAGGGTACGGTTATGAACGACATGGTTAAAATTCTTTCTGGTTCCGCGTCTAAATACTTAGGCGAGGGTATTGCTCATTCCTTCGGAACAGAGCTCGGAAACGTATTGATTCAACGCTTCAGCGACGGCGAATTTTCTCCGTCAATTGAAGAAACCGTGCGTGGAAAAGACGTGATTATCGTTCAGTCTACCTTCCCACCACAAGACAACTTAATGGAACTTTTACTCTTAATAGATGCCGCGAAACGCGCGTCTGCAAAGCGTATTGTTGCCGTTATGCCATACTTCGGATTGGCAAGACAAGATAGAAAAGACAAGCCACGTGTTCCAATAGGAGCGAAGCTTGTTGCTAATCTACTTACTGCTGCTGGTGTTGATCGTGTCATTACCATGGACCTTCACGCAGAGCAAATTCAAGGTTTCTTTGAAGTGCCTGTGGATCACTTGTATGCAAGCACAATTATGATTCCTTTCCTTCAGGCAAAAAACATGACCAACTTGGTTATTGCCGCTCCTGATACCGGAGGAACGAAACGCGCAAGTGCTTACGCAAAAATATTAGGTTGTGACCTCGCTATTTGCTACAAGCAACGCAAGGCCGCTAACCAGATTGAAAGCATGACCGTGATTGGTGATGTGAGAGG
>CAMDFE010000038.1 GCA_945897395.1 Chryseobacterium gleum
AGAAAAAAGTCACCGATAAGGCTCCAGTTGAATGGTTGCTAAAGAACATTTCAGGTTCTAGAAAATGAGATGGATATTTTCTCATCGAATCCTTCAGTTCAATAAGCCTGCGAAAACAAGTCGAGATGTTCTTACAGAACGCGACAGTTGGATTCTACAGTTAGTAGATTCTGATGGAATTGTCTTGGGTGAAGGAGAGGTGGCTCCGTTGTGGGGATTAAGCAAGGAAACGAAAGAACAAGTCTTGTCTGAGTTAAATCGCATAACGGATATAGATAATTTTAGTGAAGTTTCGTCGCCAGTCTCCTCTATACAAAGCTCGATAGATGCGGCACTCGCAGGATTCCATTCAAAACGAATTGATTTTCCTTTCCTGCCGAAAAATCAATTGAGTGCCATTCCAATCAATGGACTCATTTGGATGAATGATATTGAGGAGATGAGAATGGAAGCGAGAAGGAAATTCGATGAAGGAAGCAGATGCATTAAATTGAAAATTGGAGCATTGAATTTCAAAGACGAATTGAATTTGATTCGTGAAATTCGTTCTTGGGGAAATGAAGAGGAACTTACTATTCGGGTAGATGCAAATGGCGCTATTGCAATAGAAGACGCATTAGATAAATTGAATCAGCTTTCAGAATTCAAACTGCACAGTATTGAGCAACCCATTAAGGCTGGGCAATTAGAGTCCATGTTTAAATTGTGCGCTGAATCGCCTGTTCCCGTTGCTTTTGATGAAGAACTGATTGGAAGCAGTCCAGAAGATTTTGAATCGTTTTTAGAATTGGGCAAGCCTGCTTTTATTGTCGTGAAGCCCTCCCTACATGGCGGATATACAGCTGCTGAAAATTGGAAGGCTTGGGCCGATAAGCACGGAATAGGTTTTTGGATAACCTCTTCGTTAGAAAGCAATGTTGGTTTGAATCATCTCGCTAACTGGGTGTGTAAAATGAAGTTGGAAGGTGTTCAAGGTTTGGGAACAGGAAGTTTGTTCAGCAACAACAGTGAGGCGAAATGGAAAGTAGAGGGTGAACTTTTAATTCCAATTGAATCATGATAAACGAAGCCCTCTCAGGAAGTGATATGATTTTGGCTTACGCTGAAATTGAAAGAGAATGGAACGAGTCAGAATTCATTTCGTTTCAAACTTCGGGTTCTACAGGAAGTCCGAAAGTGATCACATTTAAGAAGGAGCAGGTCATTCGTTCGGCGCAACGAACAGCATCTTTCTTCAACCTAAACAAAAACGCTGAAGTGTTTTGTGCATTGCCACCCATTTATGTAGCTGGAAAAATGATGGCTTTGCGCGCAATCATAAATGAATGGAACCTCACTTGGCAATCGCCTTCAACCCATCCTGAAATTTTAATGCCCTTTGATTTTGGAGCCTTTACGTCGCAGCAGTGCGCTCAAATAATTGGAAGTTCTCCGTCTGCATTGAATAACATCAAACATATTTTGCTCGGAGGTGGTCCCGTTTCAAACCAAATAATTCAAGTCGCAAATGGCGTTACATCAAATATTTGGGAAGGATACGGCATGACAGAAACCCTTACCCACGTTGCCATGCGAGACGTTAAAGCCCAAACGTTTTTCAGAGCGCTCAAGGGTGTTCAGTTTTCACAAGGCGAAAGAGGAAATTTAATCATTGAAGATTCGTGGTTGAAACTTCCTTCCTTCGAAACAAACGATACCGTTGAATTGGTTGAAGACGGATTTGTGGTGAAAGGAAGAACGGATCATGTAATTATTTCTGGAGGGGTGAAGTTATTTCCGGAAGAAATCGAAAGTATTCTTTCGACAATCATTCTTCAACCTTACTACATCTCTTCATTACCCGACGAAGTTCTCGGGCAAAAGGTCGTGCTGTATGTGGAAGGCGACACGCAACATTTCCAACTAGAAAAAATAAATCAATTGGATTTGGGTATTCGTAAGCCACGAGAAATAATTATTAAACCGAAGTTCAATCGAACCGCAAGCGGTAAAATCATTCGTGAATCATGAAAATAGTATTTGCCTCAGGAAATAAAAAGAAACTTCAAGAGATTCAAGCGGCTTTGCCTTCGGGCATTGAAGTGGTTTCCATGCGCGACGTTGGGGTAAATGAAGAGATCCCTGAAACCACAGGAACGTTGGAGGGGAATGCGGAACAGAAAGCGCGGTACGTTTTTGAAAAAATGGGACTGGCTTGTTTTTCAGACGATACCGGATTAGAGATTGAAGCTTTAAATGGAAGGCCTGGAGTAGATTCGGCAATTTATGCTGGAGAGCCGCGTTCCAACGCGCGAAACATTGAGAAGGTGTTGAACGAGATGAAAGGCCAGACCAATCGGAATGCGCAATTCAGATCGGTCTTTTGCTACTGTTCAGAAGCTAGCACTTTTTATTTCGAAGGAATAGTGAAAGGGAAATTGGGTGTTGAAATTCGCGGTGCAGACGGTTTTGGGTACGACGGAATCTTTCATCCAAAAGGAAATTCACGAACATTCGCTGAAATGACCATTGAAGAAAAGAAATTTTTGAGTCATCGAGCAAAAGCACTTAAAAAGTTCCTCGAATTTATCGCGCACAACTCATAGCAGTTATGTGTATTTTTGTCTCTCCAATTTGAAACTATGGAAATTTATTTAGAATTTGAATCCCCGATAAAAGAACTTCGTCAACAAATTGAGAAGTTAAAAGAGAGCGAAACGAAGAACGGGGTAGATGTGCACACGGCTATTGAAGATTTAGAGCGTGCGGTTGTAGAAAAGACCAACGAAATTTATTCGAGCCTTACCCCATGGGAACGTGTGCTCGTGAGCCGTCATCCTGAAAGACCTTATACCCTTCAATACATTGAAACAATGACGGAAGGCACGTGGGTTGAACAGCACGGTGACCGCACGGTGAAGGACGACAAAGCCATGATTGGCGGATTCGGATCTATCGACGGAAGAAGTGTCATGTTCATTGGTCAGCAAAAAGGAGCGAACACCAAAATGCGTAGTTACCGAAATTTCGGTATGGCCAATCCTGAAGGATATCGCAAGGCGCTTCGTCTAATGAAGCTGGCAGAGAAGTTCAATAAACCTATCGTTACACTCATCGATACTCCCGGCGCTTTTCCAGGATTGGAAGCAGAAGAACGCGGACAAGGAGAGGCAATTGCGCGAAATTTATTTGAAATGATGCGCTTGAAGGTTCCGGTTATATGCATTGTCATTGGTGAAGGAGCTTCAGGAGGAGCATTAGGAATTGGTATTGGAGATCGCGTTTTAATGTTAGAGAATACCTGGTATTCTGTTATTTCTCCAGAGTCTTGTTCTACTATTTTGTGGAGAAATACAGACCATAAAATTGAAGCCGCTGCCGCGTTGAAACTCACCGCTGACGATATGTTAGCGAATAAATTGGTAGACGGGATTATTCGGGAACCGCTCGGTGGCGCTCACAATGATCCAAATGCTGCAACCCAGCATTTGAAAGAAGCAATTGTCAACGCATTGAATGAATTAGAGAAATTAGGAGTTGAAGAACGGACCCAACAACGAATTGAAAAATTCTGCGCAATGGGTGTCGTTCAACAATAATTTGAATTTGAGCGTTGTAGACTGAATAATTGATTGTAAATTCGTACCCATTATTAAAAGCTGAAAAAATGAAAAAAGGATTTTCGTCGGTAGTAGTTGCTTTAACGGCAGTTACACTTCTTTTTCAAGGTTGCGCCACTCTTGGTTCAATGGAGAAACACATGGCAGAACTTAATTTCCAAGTTGAACCTAGTCCATTGGAAGTTCACGGTGACTCTGTAAAGGTTACTATCACAGGTAAGTTCCCTGAAAAGTATTTTGCTAAAGCGGTCTCTGCACAAGCTACTCCAGCAATTGTTTGGAATGGTGGTGAAGCTACCTACAAGGTGCAAGAATTCAAAGGAGAGAAGGCAACAGGTAATGGAGATGTTATTCCTTTCAAAACAGGAAAGAGTTTCAAGTACACTGCAACTCTTCCTTACTCTGCAGGTATGGAATCTTCTAAATTAGAGTTACGTATCAAAGGTGCGAAGGGCAGTAAAACAGCTTCTTTCCCTGCGGTGGAAATTGCGAAGGGTGTAATTACTACCCCTTATTTAATGAAGAGTGACGATAAAGTAATCGGTTCTAAAGATGCCTTGATTCGTTCTACCGACAAGACTTTCGAAGCTGTCGTTAATTTCGATTTGAACTCTTCTGTATTGAAGCCAGCTGAAATGAAAGATTCTGACGTTGCAGAATTACAAGCATTATTAACTTCAATCAGCACAAACCCTAAAATGGTTGTGACTCAAATTGAATTACAATCTTATGCTTCGCCAGAAGGTGAAATTTTATTGAACGACGGTCTAGCGGTTGAGCGTGCTAAAGCAGGAAACAAAGTAATGACAAACGTATTGAAAACCGCTAAGCTTGATGTGCTTTACGGTGCATTGGTGAAAGAGAATCCTAAAGGTGAAGACTGGGACGGATTCAAAGCTGCAATGGAAAAGTCAGCAATTGCGGACAGCGATATCATCGTACGTATTCTTCAAAGAACTACTGACTTAACTGAAAGAGAAACTGAAATCAAGAACATCTCTAAGACGTACACTGAAATCAAAGATTTGATTTTCCCATCACTTCGTCGCTGTGTTATTCGTGTTTATTATACTGAAAACGGATACACCGATGCTGAATTAATGTCTTTAGGAAAAACGAACGCTACTGTATTGAATTACGAAGAGTTATTGAAAGCAGGTTCTTTGACTGAAGATGCAAACGTTCAAGCAGCAATCTACAAAGAGGCTGAAGGTAAAGCTAACGGCGACTACCGTGCATCAAACAACTTAGGTGTTGTTTATTACGGAATGAACAAGTCTTCAGAAGCGGCTAAGCAATTTGAAAAGGCTTACGGAATGAAGAAGAATTCTGAAACGTCTAACAACAACGGTGTAGCTGTTCGTATGAACGGAGACCGCAAAGGAGCGATGAAATTGTTCAGCGAAAGCGGCTCGGCTGAGAGTAAGTACAACAAGGGACTTATTCTTATTGCAAACGGTGACTACGCCGGTGCTGTATCTACCATGAAAGATGTTAAGTCGTTCAACTCAGCGTTAGCGAAGTTGTTAAGCGGTGACAACGCTGGTGCGAAGTCTGATCTTGATGCAAGTGGCGACAAGTCTGCATTAGCAGATTACCTTCGTGCAATCATCTGCGCTCGTTCTAACGATGCTGCAGGTAAAGATTCAAACTTAAGTTCAGCTATCGCGAAAGATGGTTCACTAGGAGAGAAGTCTAAGACAGATCTAGAATTCGTTAAGTAATTCGAAAAGATATTTATTGAAAAAAGGGACTTCGGTCCCTTTTTTATTTCTCAATAACAGAATCAATCTAAAACTTATTTAACATTGCAGTATGAATACCGAAGGATATCCGTCGAAGATTGTGATAGCATGGGGTGAAGCCATCTCAGGGAATGTTGCTATTCGAGAATGGTTATTGGCCAACGGCTATCCTGAATTAGGCATATTCGTTCACGCGCTCAACAATCAAGACGATGCGCGCACGTGGCTCATGGAAAACAATTTCCCGCACCTCATGGCACTTATCAATGGCGCAGAGGGTAACCCGAATGCTTTACTTTGGTTGAAGAAAAATAAGTACGACGTGTTAGAGAAAATGGCACGAGCTGCAGACAATCACGAAGAATCTCTGATGTGGTTACTCGAGAAGAATTTGCCCGATATGGCCGCTATTGCTCAGCGAATCTCTATTGTAAAAAACGAAATTGAACGTCGGAATAACGACGTTCATTCCATTTCACCGTTTTAATTTTTTTTCGGGACGTAGGCCAACACATTCATTTTGTCAAATTGAAATGTGTCGATAGCCGCTTGTTGAATTTGATCCGCAGTAATTTCTTCCAACTTACGAAACACTTCTTTCATCGTATCAATTCGGTTGAACTCATGCAAAGTTTTTCCTAGGTTGAACATAAGGGCGCTGCCGCTGTCCTGAGCCAAGGCCATTTGTCCAATGATTTGCTTCTTCGCTTCCTGAAGTTGACGGCCGTTCATTTTGTTTTCCTTGTACCATTCCAATGTTTTTTCACAAAGTTCAATGGCCTTTTTCAAATTCTCCTTCTCGGTGCCTAAATACAAACTAAAAATACCGCAATCGGTGAATGGCGCATACGTGCATTCAACGTGATAAGCCAATCCGTGTTTCTCGCGAATAACCATGCTGAGCTTGTTGTTCAATGCCGGCCCACCAAGCACGTTGGTCAGTAACGTAAGAGCTGGACGAAGCTTATGCGAAAAGGCATACGCTTTTCCGCCGATTAGAAAATTCACTTGGTGAATGTCTTTTTCAACGTAAATTTTCTTGCCTGATTTTAAAGTGGGCTTAATTCTCTTTTGAGTGAAAGGAGAGAGCTTTTCTCTGCCCAGATGCTTCTCTAAAATCAATTGAAGTTTTTCAATGGGAATATTTCCAGCCGAAGAAAACACAAGTTGCTCTGCCGTTAAATTCCTTTTTCGAAATCGTTCAAGATGCGAACGCTTCATGGCGTTAATGCTTTCTTTCGATCCGAGAATGCTTCGCCCGATGGCGTGCTTACCAAACAAATGTTCTTCGAACTCTTCGAAAATCATTTCACTCGGACTGTCGAAATAACTATTCAATTCATCGATAATAACTTCCTTTTCCTTTTCAATTTCTTCAGCAGGAAAGGAAGGGTGAAACGTAATATCGGCAATGAGTTCAATGGCTCTCTCGTAATGCTCTTTCACCATAGAAGCGTGTATCCACGTTTCCTCTTTCGCAGTGAAAGCATTTAATTCTCCGCCTACAGCATCAAGCCGCGAAAGGATATGATGATTCTTTCTAGTCTTGGTTCCTTTGAAAAAACAATGTTCAAGAAAATGCGCAAGACCGTGTTCGTCTTCCTCTTCGTCGCGACTTCCAGCTGCGATCATTAATCCGCAGTGCGCAACGTCGCGATCCATGGGTTGGTGAACCACACGAATTCCGTTGGAAAGAGTAAAAACAATTGGATTTGGCAGTAAACTCAATGCGCGCAGTTTTCGGCTTTCTTCGATTTTTTTCCGCCTTTTCCACCTTCAACAATCTGCACGCCACTTGCGTTGAATACGAGTTGCTTTTGAGGCTCGGTGATCTTAGCAATTTCCTCTTTCGATTTTCCTGCGTCTTCAGCTAAGTGCTGCAAATAAGCAACACTCAACTCTTTGAAATACGCTTCTCCTTTTACGAATGTTTTCTTTCCTTCACATTTCTCCAATGGGACTGCGAACGCATGGTCTTTCATGAACACGGTCATTCCATCGCCAACAGGCATAGAAACTTCCATCCAACATCCTGCCTTCTGACACGTCTGAACAATACTTCCTTCAAACACACAAGAATAGCGTGTTTCAGTTTCCATCTTCCCTTGAAGTTGAGCCAAAGTCATTACGTTTTCAGCAACGAATGCTTCACCGTAAGAATTAATTGTTCCTTTTTTCGATTTTTGAGCAGCAGCTGTTCCAACGAAAAGGCTAAGAGCTATAAATAAAAATGCTATTTTTTTCATGTTGAATATTTAGTGCAAAAGTAAGAGAGATTAATCCAATTCAAGCGTTAATCCGTCATAGGCCAAATGAACGTTTGCGGGCAGGTCAGCTGTCACGTCGGTATGTTTTCCCAACTGATGGCTAATGTGTGTTAAATAGGCTTCTTTGGGCTTAATGCGGGCAATTAACGCAAGGGACTCGTCTAAAGTAAAATGGGAAGGATGGGCTTCTCTGCGAAGGCCATTCAATACAAGGATTTCACTTCCAATTATTTTTTGAATTTCTTCTTCAGATATATAATTCGCGTCTGTGATATACGTGAAATTTCCAATCCGAAATCCGAAGACTTTCATTTTGAAATGAAGAACTTCAATAGGAGTAAAGTTTATTCCGTTTATGTTGAAAGGGGCGTTTTCAATTCGATTCAAAATAATTTGAGGAACGCCAGGATATTTCTTTTCAGAAAACGCGTAATGAAATTCTCTACGCAATGCCTCTTCCACCTGCTCGGTACAATAAACATTCACGGGTTTTCCCATCGTGAAATTAAAAGCCCGCACATCGTCGAGACCGGCAATGTGATCTTTATGCTCATGTGTGAAAACAATAGCATCTAGATGCGTAGCATTATCGCGTAGCATTTGCTGTCGGAAGTCAGGCCCCGAATCAATAACAATGTATTGCTCGCCAATGGTCAATGCTACGGCGCTTCTTAAGCGTTTGTCGCGTTCGTCAGTAGAAGCACAAACTGCACATTTGCAAGAGATGAGGGGTACACCCTGACTTGTTCCTGTTCCTAAAAATGTAATGCGCATATTTCACGAAGATAGAATGTACTTTTGCAAAATGAAAAAATCAATTCATCCGAAGGAAGTCCCTTTCATGGTATACGCCGATGCTGAAGGAAATATTTTTGAAGACACTAATTTTGAAGTGGTTGGAAGATCAGGCTACAACGTCTATCCGCTCACTCCTGAAGATTTTATTGAACTTCCATTCGGAAGTGATTTATTCACGTTACCCGGTAGAAGACCATACGGTTTAAGCGTTGAAACAGGCGAAATGGAATGTCACGAAGACATTCAAGCAGTTGCTAGTTTGAATGCGCCTGCTTATACGCAGTTGTATTCTGCAGCATTCGGAACAGACGAACAAGACGCACCAACACTTCCATTGTACGCATACACAGCGGTGGGTTGGTACGACGGGAAGTTTTATACAACGGCAGTTCGCATAGACGCAGACGAGCGTCATGATTTAGAAAATTTCGATCGCGAACATATTTGGGAAGTGACGCGCAAGCGTTTGGAAGAGCATCCGAACAATAGATTGGTTCAGCATTTAGGAAACAATTGTAGTTTGAAATACTGTTGTCCTGCTGCACGTAATTTCTTCATGGGGAGATGGGAAGCGCCCATTCCTGTTAGTCCAGCGTGCAACAGCAATTGCTTGGGTTGCATTTCTTTTCAACCGGAAGAACATGAATTAACATCGCCTCAAGACCGTTTAGATTTCATTCCAACGGTTGCGGAGATTGTGGAATACACACTTCCACATTTGATAAACGCTGAGCGTCCAATTATAAGTTTCGGACAAGGATGCGAAGGTGAACCTTTGTTGGTTTGGCAAACTATTCGCGATGTTATTATTGAATTGCGAAAGCACACCAAGCGTGGTATCATTAACCTGAACACCAACGGCAGTAAGCCAAAGGCTGTGGAAGAGTTAATGAAGGTCGGTTTAGATAGCATTCGCGTAAGCACGAATTCACTTCGTAAAAACATTTACGAAGCTTATTACTTGCCGAACAATTACAAGTTCGAAGACATTGTAGAATCAGCTCGTATTGTTCGTCAATACGGTGGATGGGCAAGTATCAACTATTTCACTTTCCCAGGAATGACAGACCATCCGGAAGAATACGAAGCATTACGCAATTTCATTAAGCACACCGACATTAGCATGATTCAATGGCGCAATTTCAACATTGATCCCGATTGGTATTTAGGAAAAATAGGCGTAACCGAATTGCCTGAGGGCATGGGGGTTCGAACTGTATTGGATAAAATCAGAGAAGAATTCCCACACGTGGCATATGGTTATTTCAACCCACCACAGGAAATTCAGGTGGAGTACAATCATCTAAGACAGGCATAATGAAAATTAGGTATTCTTAATTTATAGATTCATTCTGATTAAAGAATTTAGCGATCAGTTTTATGATTTAAGCTAATTTTTTATTTACTTTGAATATTAATGAACGAATTATGAAAGCAAAAACAGCCGGCATTGTATTATTAGTAGCGTCAGGTTTTTGGGCCATCAAGGACTTGTATTTCACGTTTTTACGAATTACAGAAGATCACTTTTCGTATTGGGATGATCACAAAATCCAGAGAGTTTTGCTTGAGTTGAATAT
>CAMDFE010000039.1 GCA_945897395.1 Chryseobacterium gleum
TATTAATGAAGATGTTTCTCATGATGGTAAACAACCATCCCTTGAAATTCGTTCCATCCTGAAAATTATCTTTATAACGAATTGCTTTAAGTAACGTGTCTTGAAGAAGGTCTTCTGCATCTTCAACGTTTTTTGTGAAATTATAGGCAAAGCTCTTTAACGATCCTGAATGATTGCCGATAAGATAGTTGAATTCGAGTGTGCTCATTGTTTTGTTTAATAATGTGGGGCAAATATTAAACAAAGAAATCAATACTCCAAACATTTGTTGAGTTATTTTCAATAAATGTTAAACAAAATGCGTTAAGTGTTGAAAATCAATTTTTTAGCCCGTTGAGCAATTCATCAATCCCGTCATATAATGAAATGTACAATGTATCTGGAGACTTGATTCCCTTGAGGTTGAATCCGGTGAAGTGGAAATGGCTCTCTGTATCCATGAACATTCTAGTCAAGCGCTTCAAGTAGTCAGGCACCATAACTGCTGAAGGATGAGTGGTGAAAATTGAAACAAAATCAACATCACCTAGGCGTTGAGCCACTTGCTTCAAATCGTCGGAAGGAACAGATTGACTTAAAAGAATGCTCTTGTAACCACGAAGCTTAAGGATATAATGCAACATCAAAAGTGACAGTTCATGGATCTCAAGATCGGGCAAAAAGAGCACGACCGGACGTCTGTTTTCCAGCAGAGGAGTTTTTACCGCTTCTACATGAAATAGTAATTTCTGACGGATAAGTGCGCTGATGAAATGTTCTTGGGCTGGACAAATTGAATCTGATTGCCAAAGCAATCCAATTTGTTTCATAAATGGCATGATCACAAGACGAAAAGTTTTCTCAAGACCGTATTCTTCAACATGCGGGTCTATTAAATTCGAGAAAAGCTCTTCATCATAGTTCAACATTGAAATCTTAAGGATGTGTAAAAAATGCTCTTCTGTATTGTTGCCGTGGGCATGCTTGGTAATTATGTCACGTATCTGATCATCTGACAACTTCGCAATATTCGATATTTTGTGGCCTAAACTGTTGAGAAGGCTTATGTTCAATAGAGACTTTAAATCTCTGTCGTTGTATTTGCGAATGTTCGTGTCTGTGCGGTCTGGAGTGAGAATTCCATAGCGTTGCTCCCATATACGAATGGTGTGAGCTTTAATTCCCGAGAAATTCTCCAGGTCCTTGATGGTGAACTCTTGAGGCCGCATATTGATTGATTTGAGGATAAAACACCAACAGTTCCAAAAGGTTCATTATTCATTAAAACTTTAGCCTCGCTTTGGTATTTCTTCTCTACAGAGGGTTAAGCCTTTCGATTAATTGGAAGTCCTTCCATTTTTCAATAACTTCGGGGCCAAACCTTAATCATGATACGAATTGCTCAAATAGGCTACGGATATTGGGGACCCAATCTTCTTCGTAACTTTATGTCGCTTGCAAATGCACAAGTAGACATCTTAATCGATTCGCAATCTGAGCGACTCGATCAATCTTTGAAATTATTTCCAACATTAGTCACGTCTACTTCGGCAGATGATGCGTTCAATAACGCTTCAATAGATGCCATCGTAGTTGCTACACCCGTTTTTACTCATTATGATTTAGCGAAACGAGCTTTGCTCGCAGGCAAGCACGTTCTGCTTGAAAAGCCAATGACAGCAACAGTAGCTCAGGCCAAGGAACTCATAGATTTATCTCTGGATAAGGGAAAATTACTCATGGTTGATCACACCTTCCTATACACGGGTGCGGTTGAAAAAATGAAGGCGTTGAAGGACGAAGGCGCACTCGGCGTTTTGAATTATTTCGATTCAACACGAATTAACCTTGGGCTCATTCAACAAGATGTGAATGTGCTTTGGGATCTCGCCCCACACGATATTTCAGTGCTCGATTATTTATCAGACGAATTGCCAATAAGTGTTAATGCCACAGGCGTAAGCCACATTCACAACGGAATTGAAAACGTGGCCTACCTCACGGTAAACTACCAAAATAATTTTATCGCTCACTTCAATTGTTCGTGGTCTTCGCCTGTTAAGATTAGATTGATGCTGTTGGGTGGAAGTGAGAAGATGGTCGTGTTCAACGACATGGAACCGACTGAAAAAATTAAAGTCTACGATACTGCTCACAACGTTAGCACGCTTGAAGAAAAACAGAAAGTCATGATCGACTATCGTGTGGGAGATGTCTATGTTCCGAAAATTGAATTGGCCGAGCCACTCAAAAAATTGGCGCAAGACTTTATTTCTTCCATCGAAAATAACTCTGAACCGCGCGCTTCAGCATTAGGTGGATTAAACACCATTCGAATTTTAGAAGCTGCACAGCATAGCATTAAGCAAAACGGAAAAGAAATAAAAATTGAAATTTAAGTTGAAAGAAAAACTTCAACATATCATTCAAGACTTAAACCTTCAATTGCAAAATGAATGTCTGCTAACTGAAGCCGCTTCAGGTGCCTATGCCTGCACGCCAGTATTGGCAGCCCTTGCAGGAGCAGAGGTTCACGCTTTCGCGCGCGATTCGAAATATGGTTCTGCACGTGAATGCATAAGCGAAGTGCAGGCTTTAGCTGAACAATGCGGAGTTTCAGGCCGCATTCATTTCCACACAGAAAAAAATGAAATGCCTTGGGAAAGAGCAACTGTTATAACCAATAGCGGTACGCTGCGTCCATTGGATAGTACTATTCTTGAGCGTATTTCTTCTTCGTGTCGAATCCCACTCATGTTCGAAGCATGGGAATTTCGCTCGCAAGATCTCGATTTAGATTTTTGTAAGTCGAAGGGAATTCGCGTTGCGGGAACAAACGAAAGACATCCGCAAGTCGATGTCTTCGGCTATTTAGGAGATCTGGTTGTTCGACTCATTCAAGATGCCAAGCAAACCCCTTATCGAAATAAATTTATCGTTGTCTCGAACAACGACTTCACGCCCTACCTCTGCAAACCTCTGGTAAACATGTCGGCCGCAGTGGGCGTGTATTGTCCGCAAGAATACAAAAGTGAAATTGAAAATTTAGGAGCAACCTATTTAGGCGATTGGAACGAAAATCAAATCCCGAACGATTGGAAGTCCGCTTCAGCCGTGATTTACACAGGCTCTCCTTTTTCTGAAAATCTTTGGGGAACTTTTCCTTTGTTGAATTTCAATATCTGGAAGACGTTAAGTTCCCCACTTCTCCTGCGCTTCGCGGGTGACGTTCGCGAAGCCGATTTATTTCAACATGAAATAGAATTTTACCCATCCAATGTTCTAGCCGGACATATGGGCATTCTTCCCTCAGCCATTGGTTGGGATCCAATTATTCGTCTGCAAGCCGGAAGCTTGAAGGTGGCAGAGTTAATGAAAACAAACGAAGTGAATTTTAATAACGAAGTCCTCGCGCAAAATCTATAATTGATGAACGAAGAAAATAAAATCGAGAAGTTGTCCGATTTGGATTTCAATAAATTCAAGACATTGGCGAACGATGAATCGCTTTCGCGTTATGAGAAAATTGGATTCTTCAATCACTTTCGTGAAGGGAAAGAAGCACTGATTTGGGAAGACATTCAATCGAAAATTTCTTCGCTAACACTTGACTGCGCGCGTATTCTAGACATTGGTCCGGGCTGCAGCGATTTGCCTTTCATGCTTTTGAAAAATGCTGAAGAGAAAAAGCAAAATGTTGTCCTCATCGATTCGGAAGAGATGCTCAATCAATTACCAGACTTCGATTTTTGTGATAAGTTTTCGGCCATGTTTCCCAACGAAACGAAGCAGTGGTCGAAGGAAAACAAGAACACCTTTCAAGCAATCATTTGCTACAGCGTCCTGCATTACATAGCCATTGAATCAAGTGTTGAATTATTTGTTGAAGCCGTCTGCGATTTGCTTGCACCAGGCGGAATGGCACTCATTGGTGATATTCCGAATGTTTCCAAGCGCAATCGTTTCTTCAGCTCGGAAGAAGGCATTCAATTCCACCAAAACAACCACGGTCCGAATTCATTTCCAGAAATAAATTGGAGTGAAAAAAAGCCAGGAGAGTTCAATGACGATGATGTTTTTTCAATATTGAAAATGGCAAGAACGAAAGGCCTCGAAGCATTCGTGCTTCCTCAAAATAGCAGTTTGCCTATGGCGAATAGAAGAGAAGATATCTTATTTGTAAAGCACGGATAACATGAAAAATAAATTAATCATTTTTGGAAATACTGAGTTCGCAGAAATAGCCTACGAATACTTCACCCACGACAGTGATTATGACGTGGTGGCGTTCTGCGTGCATCGCGAATACATCAACAAAGAAGAGATTTTCGGATTGCCATTAGTGGCTTTCGAAGATTTGCCTACGCTCTACAATCCCAACGATCACGGGTTTTTCGGAGCATGTGTGTACACTAAATTAAACAGACTGCGCACGCAAGTCTATTTGGAAGCCAAAGCCTTGGGATATGAAATAGCTTCTTACGTGAGCTCTTATGCATTCCTGTGGAGAAACGTAAAATTGGGAGAGCACGTTTTCATTTTTGAAGACAATACCCTTCAACCTTTTACTGAAATTGGAAACAACGTTGTGCTTTGGAGTGGTAACCACATTGGACACCATTCGAAAGTAGACGACAACTGTTTCATTTCTTCGCATGTGGTTATTAGCGGTGGAGTGACCATTGGAAAGAATTGTTTCCTTGGCGTGAACAGCACCGTGAACAATGCAGTGAGCATTGGCGACGATTGCCTGCTTTCTTCCGCGGCTTTAGTTGTGAAAAATATTCCGGAAGATTCCATTGTAAAAGGAAAAGATATCTCTCCCGTTTCATGTCGCGCATATCATAAACTTACGCCGCGATGAATTGGAAGCGCCTCGGAAGAATAGTAGAAGCCAATCCGAATTTGGAATGGTCTCAGCAATACGCTGCAATACCTACCGTGCGCATTTTGAACGAAGATGTTCTTCGTATTTATTATTATTCTATGGATGACGACTTCAATGGAAGAATCAGTTACGTTGATGCTTCAGCAAGCAATCCGACGGATATTATTTTTCGAAGTGAAAATGTTTTGCTCGATATCGGAACGCCTTCTTCCTTCGACGATGGTGGAGTATGTCCGCTTCAATTCCTTCAATACAAGAATGAAAATTGGTTGTACTATCTGGGTGTGCAACGCACAACAGATGTGCCATACAGATATTTTGCTGGAGTGGCGAAGGAACAAGCCGATGGCTCATTTCAGCGTTTTCAAAACAGTCCTATTTTGTTACCAACAACTTCAGAACCAGACATTCGAAGTGCTGTTTCCATTATCTCGGAAGCAGAGAAATTGCGCATGTGGTACGTGGGTGCTTCAGGATGGATAGAGGTAAACGGAAAATCTGTTCCGACGTATCGCATTCATCATGCAACTTCAATCGATGGTTTGCATTGGGAAGTAGATCGCCTAGACTGCATTAATTTTCAGAATGAAGATGAATTCGGTTTTGGACGACCATGGGTCATGAAAACCGTTTTCGGATTTGAAATGTACTACAGTGTTCGGACGAAGTCAGTAGGCTATCGCCTAGGCTACGCAACGTCTGTAGACGGATATACGTGGGATAGAAAAGATAGAGAACTTAATTTTTCTGTTGGAACTGAAGACTGGGAAAACGAGTCGGTTTGCTATCCGTGTGTGGTTGATGTGAATGGAAAACGCTTTCTGTTTTACAACGGAAATCAGAATGGGAAAACAGGTTTCGGCGTTGCCGTATTGGAGGAAGAATTATGAAAATTATCCGTTACACAGAAGAGTATCGTTCGCAATGGGAAGAGTTTGTTTCCTGCAGCAAAAACGGAACCTTTCACCTTTCAAGAAATTTTATCGATTATCACGGAACGAAGTTCATCGACCATTCGCTGTTGGCTTTTGATGAAGATAAATTGGTTAGCGTTTTAGCCATGAATGAAAGCGGAAAGGATGTATTCGCGCATCAAGGTTTAACTTATGGTGGATGGGTGCTTTCGCACAACATTCGACTCGATGAATTTCATAGTTTGTTTGTAGCCTTTCTTCAATATCTGGAAGGGAAAGGAATAGAACAGTTGCATTACAAAACCATACCGTTCATGTACCATCAGGTGCCTGCGCAGGAAGACATTCACATGCTTTTTCTCGCCGGTGCGAAATGCACAGGGCAGCACGTGAATCCGGTTATCATTCCTTCCAACGTTACGAAATTTCAAGAGCGCAGAGCACGCGGAATGAAGAAAGCGGTAAAAGAAGGAATAGTCATTCGCCTATCAGAAGATTTCGATTCGTATTTCACCATTGTGGAAGATTTGCTCTCGGCTTATTCTTCAACACCGGCGCATTCCAGAAGTGAGATGCTTGATTTGCAAAAAAGATTTCCAAATGAAATTGAATTGCACGCTGCCTTCCATGGAGAAGAAATTTGCGCGGGTATTTTGTGTTTCAACACCCCGAATTGCGTGCGCTTTCAATACATAGCTTCAACATTGGAAGGAAAGGAGAAAGGCGCGTTGGATTTGCTTTTCGCAACGCTTATTCAAGAGACGTTTTCTAAAAAGAATTTCATCGATTTCGGGACAAGTACTAACGATCAAGGAGCTAGTTTGGCTCTAGGTATTTCGCAACAAAAAGAAGGATTCGGCGCGCGCACTAGCGTTCAGCCCATTTATACATTAGCGCTAAATTCCGTAAATTGGGATGCTTTAAACGCATTTGTTTCATGAAGAAAGTATCTGTAGTCATTCCGTGTTTTCATGTTGAAGAATTTATTCTTCCCCTTTTTCACAACATGCAAGAAGTGGAGAAGCAATTGAACAGCATGAATCTTGCGTTGGAATTGGTGTGTGTCGACGATGGAAGTAAAGACCGCACGTGGGACGAATTGCTGAAGCATCGTCACTTAATCAAAGACACGCAGGTTGTGCGTTTAACGCGCAACTTCGGAGCGATCTGTGCGAGCAATGCAGGATTGAAGTTGGTAACTGGAGACGCTTGCACCATCTACGCAGCAGACCTTCAAGATCCATTGGAACTCATTCCTGAAATGGCGCAACTGTGGTTGAATGGAGAGAAGTACATCACGGCTGTGCGTGCGAAGAAGAGAAAAGATCCATTGCTAACGCGCATTTATGCGAAGCTGTATTACGTTTTGGTGAAGTTGTTTGTGATGAAAGATTTTCCGGAAAGCGGATTCGATATCGCGTTCTGGGATGGAAGTATTCTTCAGTATTTGAAGAACACGTCGAAGAACATCAATCGCTCGCTGTTCTCTCATTGGCTTGGATTTAAACCGTATGTTATCGAGTACGAAAGAAGAGAGCGTTCAAGCGGAAAGAGCGGGTGGACGTTTTCAAAGAAATGGAAGTTGTTCCTCGACTCGTTTTTAGGATTCTCTGTTGTTCCTATTCGTTTCATATCGTTCATAGGTATGTGTGTTTCGTTCTTCAGTTTTGGATACGGAATACTCATGCTCATTGGTGGAATAACAGGAAAAATTTCAGAGCCCGGTTTCGCAACAGTTACTTCATTAATCACCTTCCTTTTAGGATTGGTGATTGTAATGCTTGGCGTCATTGGTGAATATTTGTGGAGAATTTTCGATGAAGTAAACAAACGTCCCGAATCTGTTATTGAAGAAATATTAAGAAATGAGTAAGATTGTAATTTTCGGGCTTTCAGCATTGTATGCCACGTTATCAGTGGTAGGCGCATCGCTTATTAAATTAACCCTGAACAGTTGGGGCGCTGAACAACGCGGACTGGTTTCAGTGAAAGATTATTTTTCCTTTTTATTCGAACCGAAAGTATTCTTAGGAATGGGAATTATTTTCGTTTCGGCCTTGGTCTTATTTAAGGCCCTTTCGTTGAGCGATTTCAGCTACGTTATTCCTGTGAGTGCTGCAGTGAATTTCATTCTCACAGCTTCGGTGGCGGCTGTATTTTTCGGAGAGAAATTGGCTTGGAACAACATCGTTGGAATAGCGCTTATTATCGCCGGAGTATTTGTCATTAACCTGAAAAGAGCATGAGCAAGATTCTTGTAACTGGCGCCGCGGGCTTCATTGGCTCACATCTCACAGATGCCTTGCTTTCGGCAGGACACGAAGTTATAGGATTCGATAATTTGGCGAACGGAAAATTACGGAACCTTGAAAGTGCATTGGAGAACAATGCGTTTCAATTCGCTGAAGGAGATATTTGTGAAGAGGCGCAGGTGAATGAAATCATGAAGGGAATAGATGTGGTGTATCACTTGGCTTGTCTAGGTGTTCGTCATTCCATTCACAGTCCGTTCGAAAATCATCGCGTAAACGCCGAAGGATCTCTTCGCGTTTTAGAGGCAGCGAGACAGGAGAACGTTTCAAAGTTCTTTTACATTTCAACATCAGAAATCTACGGAGATATTCAAACTTTTCCGATTGACGAGTTGGGAGTGCCTGCCCCGAAAACAGTATACGGAAGTAGCAAGTTAGCGGGCGAGAATTACGCCTATTCGTACAATGTGTGTTATGGACTTCCAACCGTAATCACTCGGATCTTCAATAACTACGGACCTCGTGCGCACTACGAAGGCGACGCTGGTGAGATTATTCCGCGTAGCATTGTTCGCATGTTGAACGGTGAAGCTCCTGTAGTTTTTGGCAAGGGCGATGTGACGCGTGATTTCTTTTTTGTGAAGGACACTGCGCGCGCACTTGTTGGATTAATGCAGAATGATAAAGCAGTCGGTGAAATCATAAACATTGGAACAGGCGCTGAAATTTCCATGAAAGAACTCATGGAAGTGTTGATAGAAGAAATGGAATTGAAAGACCGAATGAACATTCGGTTCGAAGAAGATCGTCCAGCCGATGTGCCTCGTCTGTGGGTTAATCCTGCGAAATTTAAAGAGCTAACCGGATTTGATAATGAAATGGATTTTCGTGAAGGATTGAGAGAAACGATTGCGTATTACAAGACATTGAATCAGACCAACGATTTAATGAATGAAATAGAACTTCAAAATTGGAAGAAATGAAAATCCCTGTAGCAAAGCCATATCTAGGAGTTGAAGAGGCACAGTTGGCTTACGAAACCATTCTAACGAATTGGGTGACCCAAGGTCCGCGCGTGGCTGAGTTTGAAGAGAAGTTTGCGCAATATGTGGGAAGCGAATTCGCAGTGGCTGTAAGCAATTGCACAACAGCTTTACACTTGTCATTAATTGTTGCAGGCATTGGCCCGGGAGACGAAGTCATTTGTCCGAGCATGAGTTACATCGCTACAGCAAACGCAATAGTTTATGTAGGAGCAACGCCTGTTTTTGTTGAAGTGAAATCTGAAACCTACAACATAGATCCTGCAGACGTTGAGCGAAAGATTACTTCAAAGACGAAAGCTATCATCGGTGTTCATCAGATTGGTCGTCCTTTCGAGATAGACGAAATAAAAACGTTGTGCGCGAAGCACAGCTTAATTTTAATTGAAGACGCTGCTTGTGCCGCGGGTTCTTCCTACAAGGGAAATAAAATTGGTTCTCATTCAGATTTAGTTTGCTTTTCTTTCCATCCGAGAAAAGTAATTACCACGGGAGACGGAGGCATGATAGCCACTTCAAACGTAGAATACGCACAACGAGTGAAACGCTTGCGTCAGCATGGAATGAGCGTGAACGATCGTGTTCGTCACCTCAGCGACAAGGTTATTGTTGAAGATCATTTGGAAGTCGGATACAACTACCGAATGACCGATATTCAGGCAGCTGTTGGAATTCGTCAATTGGAAAAATTAGATTCCATTGTTGAACGAAGAAGAGAAATTGCGCAATTCTATTTGAATGAATTGAAAGACATTGAATGCATTCGTTTGCCTGCTGAAAGCGAAAACGATTTCACCAATTGGCAGTCGTTTTCAGTATACATAAAATCTTC
>CAMDFE010000040.1 GCA_945897395.1 Chryseobacterium gleum
TTGATAAGTATCGAACTCAACGGCAAGACTCGTTCCGAAATTCAAATAACCCATTCCTCCTCCAGTTGCTCCAATGGCCGTCGTTCCTTGCGTATGCAACACGAAACATATTCCGTCTGCGCCGTTCACGTCGGTATAACCGAGCAACATTTCAAAGGACAAATCGAACGGTTGATTCAAATCAATCTGATCTGCATACCAAACAGTTCCGTTTTGAGTGGATATAGCTGGAGTGAGCTGATAACAATCGTTACCCGTAGCAATAGCCGCTCCGTTTAAGAAATAGGCTTGACCGAAAAGAGAGCCAAAGCTTAAAAAAGAAAGAACGAATAAGAGTAAATTTTTCATGTTTGAAATGAGAGAGGTAAATATAAGCAATTACTTCATTCCTCGCTCCTTTCTGAGTTGATCGTATGCCTCTTGAACCTTAATAAACTTCTCTTGAGCCGCTTTCTGATACTCATCACCCAAATCTTTCACTTTATCTGGATGGTATTTCATAGCCATTTTTCGGAATGCTTTTTTACCTCCTCATCGGTAACGCAGTAAAAGTAAAAGAGGCAAAAGAGTAAGATTACAAGATCATTCCTCCGCCTATTGTATTTAAGTGTTGTGGATCTACGAGAATAAACGAACCAGATGCTTGCTGCTTCAAGTATGAATCGTAAGGGATTTCTTCTGAAGATATAAATTCGACCTCTCCAATTTCATTTAATTGAAGCGTTGTTGTTTCTTCGTTTGAAAGCGTTTCTAAATTCAACTTGGAATGAATTCCAGATACCATGACCATTGTCTTCAATGTTCCAATGCGCAATATTAGTTTTTGCTGAAGAGCCATTGGTTTTTCAAAGAACCAACAAATTTTAGCGGTGAACGACGACGATTTTGAACAAGGCTCAGAGCTTAATGTGAGCATGTCGCCGCGTGAAATATCAATGTCATCATTTAGCGTGATTGTAACAGACTCGCCATGAACGGCAATATTTCTAGAGTCTTCACCCAAGTAAATGCCTGTAATAGTCGATTTTTTTTCAGACAGCGCAACAGCAATTTCGTCGCCAATGCGAAATCCGTTTCCAGCGATTCGGCCTGCGTAACCGCGGAAGTCTTGAAATTCAAATTTTTGAGGACGAATGACATATTGAACAGCCAATCGTGTTGGCGAGTTCAGGTGGTCTTGAGCAAGGTCTACATTTTCCAAAGTTTCAATAAGCGTATAACCTTTGTACCAAGACATTGCATCGCTTTTGTTTATGACATTATCCCCTCCGAGCGCACTAATGGGAATGAAATCACAAGTTGAAACATTTACACTTTTTAGTAATTCTTGAAATTGTTCGACAATCGCATTGAATTGTTCTTCAGAATAATCAATGAGATCCATTTTATTTACACAAACAACTAGATGCTTAATTCCAAATAAAGAAGATAAAATTGTATGTCTACGCGTTTGTTCTAAAATCCCTTTTCGCGCGTCTATTAAGATCACAGCGGCATTTGCGGTAGATGCGCCAGTGACCATGTTGCGGGTATACTGAATGTGTCCAGGAGTGTCTGCGATAATGAATTTTCTTTTCGGCGTAGCGAAATATCTGTACGCAACGTCAATTGTAATTCCTTGTTCGCGTTCGGCTTTCAATCCGTCTGTGTAAAGAGATAAGTCGATGTAGTCAAATCCTTTACTCTTACTTTTTAATTCAATGGCAGATAGTTGGTCTTTGAATATTTTTTTACTGTCGTAAAATAAACGTCCAATCAACGTGCTCTTTCCAGCATCAACACTTCCGGCCGTTGTAAATCTTAATATGTTTTTCATTTTTCGTCTTCTAAACTTTCTGTTTTTTCGTTTGTTGAAAGGCTTGGCTAATTCAAATTCAGAACAACAATTTGAGCCACTTCTTTCGCTTGTACTTTTAATTCAGGGACGGCAACAGATTCCCAAAGTTCACCTTTGAGATTAACACCGAGGGTATACAAGCAAGGAACTTTCTTGTTGTTAGAATCTATAATTTCGTAGGTTTTCAAGTCTATTCTTGTCCCCAAATTAAGTTCGTCTTGACTAAGAAGTCCTTCAATAAATAATTTGTGAAGCAAATAATTCTCAGATTCTTTCAAATTGGATTGAGGGCCTGTGCAATTGATTATGCGCGAAACCTTAATTGTTTTGAATTTGTTTGATTTTTTATTGAAAAGCATAACTTCGAGATGCGTTCCAGCATCGGAAATATTATGAATTTCACCAGCAATCACATCAAGCATTTTATTCATGCGAAGATTCTGCATTTTTCGATAAATATGTGGAGCAATTCGATGTCTTGAAGCACCCCAAATATGACGCAAGTGACGCATGAAAGATTTCTTTTCAGCAACAGTAAGTTTCTTCCAGATCTCTTGAGTTTTACTTCTTAAAGCATCTACAACAGGCTCAGAAGTAATTCCAAGCTTACTTAGTTTTTTTACTTCAGCATTTACCTTTTGTACGAGATAAGTCAATGAGAAATTTGGATCTTATAAATTTAAGTCGAAGGTGTATGCTATGTTGTTGTGCAAATGAGGAATAACGTTGAATCCGTTAGTAGACACAGCATAAATCTTATTTTGAAAATGGTTTTCAACCAAACCCAATGTAGTGTCTACCATAGTTAAACCATTTCCAATGATTAAGATATCTAGGTCCGGCTCAAAGTTGGTAATGGCCTCAATTTTCCATGGGTTTTGGAAATACCGAGAATGATTGATGTCTAGTTTTTGTCTTAACACTTTGTTACTCGGGGTTTGATTGCCCGTTGAAAGAACAACTTGATTTGCAATGATGTAATCACCACTCTCTGTTGTAACCGTGTATTTGTCGTCGAGTACGTTTATGTTTCGAGCAAAAGAATAAATACATTCGATTTGTATGTTTTTAGTCTCAGCCAGTTCGATTGCTTCATCCCAAATGGAAGACAGGTATTGCCTATAAATATCTCTTGGAAGGAACGAATTCGCGAGTGCTTCTCTGTTGAATGAATCAAAAGAATTTTGTTTGCAAACCCAATTTAAAAAATGATCGGGATCGTCGGAAAAGGCACTCATTCTCTTGGTTGCAACATTCAACAAAAACGTTGAAGAGCTGGGGTTGTAGGCAATTCCTTTGTTGAATGATTCAAGTTTGTCAATAATAGCAATAGAGCATTTTTTTTGCGCAGACTTCACAATGTTTGCAAGGACTAATGTTCCTGAAAATCCGGCACCAATGATTGCGATATCTGAGTTGAAATTTTTCATACAACGGGATTAAAAATATCCTTGTTTCTTTCTGTCTTCCATGGCTGTTTCAGATCGAGCATCATCGCTGCGCGTTCCTCTTTCAGTAACATCTGAAGTTGCTATTTCCGCTATAATTTCGTCAATACTGTTTGCAATACTCTCAACTGCACCTGTGCAAGTAATATCACCAATGGTTCTGAATCGAACGGGTTTGGTTGAAATTACTTCATTGGGTTGAAGCGGAAGGAATTCGGATGCCGCAAGCAAACTACCTCTTCTTTCAAAGACCGGTCTGTTATGACTGAAGTACAAATTGGGAAGTGGAATGTTTTTCTCCTTTATGTAATTCCAAATATCTAACTCTGTCCAATTGCTTAATGGGAAAACACGGAAATGTTCACCGAATTTTTTTTCTGCATTGAAAATATTCCACAGCTCTGCTCTTTGATTTTTTGGATCCCATTGTCCAAAGGCATTTCTATGCGAAAAGAAACGTTCTTTCGCACGTGCTTTTTCTTCGTCACGTCTTGCACCTCCCAAGGCTGCATCGAATTGAAATTCAGAAAGAGCATCGAGTAAGGTTATTGTTTGAAGCGCATTTCGGCTTGCATTGGGCCCTGTTTCTTCGGTTGCTTTTCCTTCATCAATAGAAGTTTGAACATAACGAACGATTAACTCAGCATTGAGTTGGTTGGCTATGTTATCTCTGAAGGTTAGTGTCTCTTCGAAGTTGTGTCCGGTGTCAATATGTAACAAAGGAAAAGGAATAGCAGCTGGCCAAAAGGCTTTTTTGGCAAGATAAGTCATGACAATACTGTCTTTTCCTCCTGAGAACAAGAGTACGGGCTTATCGAATTGCGCGGCAGTTTCTCTTAATATGAAAATAGATTCAGCTTCTAGCTCTTCTAAATGGGTCATGATGAATGTTTTCCTAATTGAATATTACTCAGTATTTCATTTACAGACTCTTGAACACTTTGATGGGTATTGTCTAATGTGAAATTAGCAAAAGAGGGAACGTCAAAAGCACTGTCGATGCCAGTGAAACCTTTTATTTCGCCTCTACGCGCTTTTGCGTATAGGCCCTTAATGTCTCTACGTTCACATTCTTCTAGCGTTGTGGAAAGATAAACGGCGAATAATTTCTCTGAAGGAATGACAGATTGCACAATTTCTTGGGCCTCTTTATTGGGTGTAATAAGGCAGCAAATCACACAAACTCGAGACGTGAGCATAAGATTGGCAACTTCTGCGGCACGTCTAACATTCTCTATGCGATCTTCGTCTGTAAATCCAAGGTTGTTGTTTAACCCAAATCTCAAGTTATCTCCATCCAATAGCGCTGTAACAATTCCTTTTTGCTCGAGAACGTCTTTTATTTCCTTGGCTATAGTAGATTTCCCCGAACCTGAAAGCCCCATAATCCAGATAACTTTAGGATAGAACCGAACGGGAACCAAAGGATTCACGTTGGCATCAACTTCGAACGGGTAAATTAGATTTTGACTCATGTTAATATGCGTTTTTATCTCCTCTGAAAACCAATAGTGCCGTCCAGAATATTATTTTCAAATCAGTATATATCAAAAAATTTTCAATGTACAACGCATCGAGTTCGACGCATTTACTTCATTCCTCGCTCCTTTCTCAGCTGGTCATAGGACTCTTGAACCTTAATGAACTTCTCCTGCGCTGCTTTCATATACTCATCGCCCAAATCTTTTACTTTATCCGGATGATATTTCATAGCCATTTTTCGGAAGGCTTTTTTAACTTCCTCATCTGTTGCAGTAGCCTCAATTTCCAAGATTTTATAAGCTGATGCAGCATCTTTGTAGAACATTGCCTGAATACTTTCATAGTCTTTCTGACTAATGTTTAAATCAGATGCAATTTGTTTAATCAACTCGGCTTCGGCCTTCGCTACTTGTCCGTCAGATTTAGCAATTCCAAATAAATAATGAAGCAATTGCAAGCGCATCGGATGCTCCATGAAGTCGCGAATCTGATGACACACTTCACGAACAGGGATGTCTTTGTTTAAAAGCTCTTTTAGGATTCCGATTTTTTCTGCTGCCGCCGCAGGTCCGAATTGTTTATCGAAGAAATCACGTATATATTGAAGCTCGCTTTTCATAAGCTTTCCATCTGCTTTCATAACAGCAGCAGATAGCACCAAAAGGGCTGAAGAGAAATCACCGCTCTGCGTGTGTCTGGCATATGTTCGAGGACGCGCACCAGATTGTTGCTCTTGCGTGCTGAGCGTTTTATCCTGGGCCATGTAGCCCACAGCAAATCCAATTAATCCGCCAATTGGTCCGCCTAATGCCCAACCAATTGCGCCACCTACCCATTTTCCAAATGCCATAATTTATTCGATAATAATTCCAACCGGACAATGATCCGATCCCATAATTTCATTCAAGATAAATGCGTCTTTTATTTGTGGAAGGAAATTTTCACTCACTAAGAAGTAATCAATTCTCCAACCCACATTTTTCGCACGCGAGTTGAACCGCGCGCTCCACCAACTGTATTTCACCACTTCTGGATAAAAATGTCTGAAAGAATCTTTGTATCCTGAAGAGATAAAAGTTGAAAGCCCGTCTATTTCTCTTTGCGTATATCCTGCGCTCTTGTTGTAATTGCTTTTCGGATTGGCAAGGTCAATGGCTTGGTGCGCCACGTTCAAGTCACCGCACAAAATAACAGGTTTCGTCTTTTCTAAATTTTGAAGGTGCTTTAACAAAGCAACATCCCATGTTTCTCTGTAATCCAAGCGAGCCAATTCAGATCCGCTGTTTGGAACGTAAGTATTCACCAAGAAAAATTTATCATACTCTGCAGTAATAATTCTTCCTTCCTGATCGTGTTCTTCAATGCCCAATCCGAAAGTCACGCTCAAAGGTTTTTCTCTCGAGATAAGTGCAGTACCGCTGTAACCGGGACGAACTGCAGAACTCGAGTAAATGTGATATCCTGAAATGTTTTGCAACGCTTCTTGCACCTGCGCGTCGTTTGCTTTTGTTTCCTGCAAGCAAAGCACATCTGGATTCATGATTTGAAAATCTTCGAAGAAGGTTTTCTTGGTGGTCGCACGAACGCCGTTTACGTTGAATGAAATGAGTTTCATAATATGTTACATGTTTCGTCTATACTGTCCGCCAACATTGAATAGGGTAGAAGTAATTTGTCCTAGGGAACAATACTTCACCGACTCCATTAATCGCTCAAACAAGTTCCCTTGAGTGATTGCAATTTTTTGAAGCTCACTTAATTCTACTTTAGCTTTTGCTTCGAATGCTTTCTGAAGACTCGAAACCGTTTGAATTTGAAATTCTTTTTCTTCTTCCGTCGCGCGAATAATTTCTTTTGGAAGAATAGTCGGAGACCCTTTTGAAGACAAGAAGGTGTTCACTCCAATAATTGGGAATTCACCTGTGTGCTTCAAGGTCTCGTAATACAAACTTTCTTCTTGAATCTTTCCGCGCTGATACATGGTCTCCATGGCACCAAGAACTCCGCCACGTTCTGTGATTCTGTCGAATTCGACCAACACGGCATCTTCAACCAACTCAGTAAGTTCTTCAATAATGAATGAACCTTGAATCGGATTTTCGTTTTTCGTTAAGCCCAATTCGCGGTTAATGATCAATTGAATGGCCATTGCTCTACGAACACTTTCTTCGGTCGGAGTGGTTATAGCCTCGTCGTATGCATTCGTATGTAAACTGTTGCAATTGTCATAGATAGCATACAAGGCTTGAAGCGTAGTGCGAATGTCGTTGAAGTCAATTTCTTGCGCGTGCAAACTTCTTCCTGATGTTTGAATGTGGTATTTCAACATCTGAGCACGAGCGTTTGCACCATATTTCTTCGCCATAGCTTTCGACCAAATGCGACGAGCCACACGTCCGATTACAGCATACTCCGGATCAATTCCGTTGCTGAAGAAGAACGACAAGTTCGGTCCGAACTCGTTAATGTCCATTCCTCTGCTCAAGTAATATTCAACGTAGGTGAATCCGTTCGCAAGTGTAAAGGCTAATTGAGTAATCGGATTGGCTCCGGCTTCAGCAATGTGATAACCTGAAATAGATACGCTGTAGAAATTTCTTACTTTATGTTGAATGAAATACGACTGCACGTCGCCCATTAAGCGCAATGCGAACTCTGTCGAGAAGATGCACGTGTTCTGCGCTTGGTCTTCTTTCAATATATCTGCTTGAACAGTACCGCGAACAACGCTTAAGGTTTCAACTTTAATTTTTTCGTAAACGGAAGCTTCTAAAACTTCGTCGCCAGTGCAACCGAGTAACATTAATCCAAGACCGCTGTTTCCTTCGGGAAGAGGACCTTGGTAGCTTGGACGGGTTAATCCATTTGCTTCCCACTTTGATTTCAGAACCTTTTCAACTTTCGCTTCTAATTTGTTATCACGAATGTATTTTTCGCACGCTTGATCAATGGCTGCATTCATGAAGAAGGCGAGGAGCATGGGCGCGGGACCGTTGATGGTCATGGAAACCGAAGTCTTCGGATCAGACAAGTCGAATCCGCTGTATAATTTTTTCGCGTCGTCTAAGCAGCAAATGCTCACGCCCGCGTTTCCTACTTTACCGAAAATATCTGGACGATACCCCGGATCGTTTCCATATAAAGTAACGCTGTCAAAAGCTGTAGACAAGCGTTTTGCAGGCATGCCCAAACTCACGTAGTGGAAGCGACGGTTGGTTCTTTCCGGTCCGCCCTCACCAGCGAACATACGCGTTGGATCTTCTCCTTCTCGTTTGAACGGGAAGAGTCCAGCAGTATATGGAAATTCTCCAGGAACATTTTCTTGAAGTGACCACTTCACAATATCTCCCCACGATTTGTATTTCGGAAGAGCTACTTTCGGAATGCGTGAATGTGAAAGCGATCGGGTAGAGGCTTCCATTTGAATTTCTTTGTCGCGCACTTTGAAGGTGAAGATGTCTCCGCTGTATGAAGCTTTCTTCGCTTCCCAGTTTTGAAGCAGGTTCCACAAGTGTGGATCGAAATCCATTTTAATTCGGTCGAACGAAGCTTCCAAATGTTTAATGGAAATTTTATTGTTCTCGTTGCTCTCTCCTTCGCGAAGCGCATTCAGCGCGATGCTTAGTCCGTATAATTTTTCTGCGATCTCTGACTGCTTGTTCACCCAGGCGTCGTATGCACGATTTGTTTCAGCAATTTCAGAGAGGTAGCGCGTTCTGTTTGGTGGAATAATGTAGACCTTCTCGCTTTTCTCGGCGGTTAATTCAAACGTTGTTTGAAATTTAGCTTGTGTCTTTTCATTCAGCTTGTCAATGATCATGCGGAACAAGCTATTCGTCCCGGGGTCATTGAATTGCGAAGCGATAGTCCCAACCACCGGAAGGCTGTCTTCTGGCGCATCCCACATTTGGTGGTTGCGAATGTATTGCTTGCGCACATCGCGAAGCGCATCTAACGCACCGCGTTTGTCGAACTTGTTAATCGCAACCACATCGGCGAAATCGAGCATGTCGATCTTCTCCAATTGACTGGCTGCGCCGAATTCCGGAGTCATAATGTACAATGCTACATCGCTGTGATCCATGATCTCCGTATCGCTTTGCCCAATGCCGCTCGTCTCTAAAATAATTAGATCGAATCCGGCAACTTTCAACACGTTAACGGCTTCGGCTACGTGCTTGGAAAGCGCCAAGTTACTTTGACGTGTTGCAAGCGATCGCATGTACACGCGGTCGTTTTTAATGGCGTTCATTCTTATGCGATCGCCTAGTAATGCACCGCCGGTCTTTCTTTTCGAAGGGTCAACGGATATAATGCCGATGTGCTGATCAGGAAAATCTAAAAGGAAGCGTCGAACGAGTTCGTCGACCATACTTGATTTTCCTGAGCCTCCCGTTCCGGTAATTCCTAAAACAGGCGTTTTAGATTGCTTCGCTTGTTCAGGAAGCTCAGCAATGAATGCGCTGTGCTCTTCAGGGAAATTCTCAGCTGCGGAGATAACTTGAGCAAGGCATGCGTCTTTTTTAGAAGCAACTTCTTCAAGTGAATAGTTCAATGTTTTTCCTGTTGGAAAATCGCAACGCTCTACCAAATCGTTAATCATGCCCTGAAGCCCCATGGCGCGTCCGTCATCTGGATGATAAATTCGAGTTATGCCATAATCTTGTAATTCTACAATTTCTTGCGGAAGAATAGTCCCACCGCCGCCACCAAAGATCTTAATGTGCCCACAGCCTGTTTCCTTCAATAAATCAAACATGTATTTGAAATATTCCGTGTGACCTCCTTGGTAGCTGGTCATGGCAATGGCTTGCGCATCTTCTTGAATGGCAGTGTTCACAACCTCCTCAACACTTCTGTCGTGACCCAAGTGAATGACTTCACATCCGGTAGACTGAATAATTCTTCGCATGATGTTAATGGCAGCATCATGTCCGTCGAAAAGCGACGCTGCGGTTACAATACGAATCTTGTTTTTTGGGATATATGGAATGGCTTCTTGCATAGTTCGAGTATAGTTTTGCGAATTTACGAATTGCGCAGTGAAAACTTAGATTTTCTCAAGGGTTATCTTGAGTTACGGAATTGTTAAGGTGTTAAAGATAGATTCACCTTTATTTAACGCTGTCGAAATGTAGTT
>CAMDFE010000041.1 GCA_945897395.1 Chryseobacterium gleum
GTCCAAGCATTTGGATTTAGGGCAAGCTCCATGTCAATAGTTGCGAATCTCCATCTATTGTCTGTTACATTGGATCTATAAATCTTAATGTTATTTCCCGGCCAATCTACATTGCCCATCCACGATTCCGAAATAATATAATCGGCGTAATACTTCATGTCGAAATGTTGATCTGCTTCGCTCCAATATGTCGGGCTTGCTTCGTTCAATGCATTGAAAGCATTGTATGAATTCCAGAAATTATCAGCAGACCCTTCCACTGCGCGGAGCATTCCTCCGTACCAATAACTCAACGATAGAATTTCAACGGAGTCTTTGTTTGCGCCTTCGTTTTCTTTGAACATTTCAGCGTGGTACTTTTCACGAAGCTCGTAGAGCCCGAAATAGTGTCCGTTGATGTAAACGGTTGCTGGTCTATATGCGCTGTAATACGCGTTGGCGCCACGACACATAAGTTCAGCTTGACAAGCTTCTTTGTATGGAAGAGCCAAATATTGATTACTTCCATTGCGAAGATAAAAATCAGAGTACTTATTTCTATTTGGTCTTCCTGGAATGATCACTTCATTCACAGAATTTTCACCCAAGACACTGTGGGCTAGTTCCAAACGGAAAGAGTGCTGCGGTTGAGAGCGGCTTCCACCCGCGCCACCGTCGATTTGCATTCCTGTGTTTTGAGAAAACACAAGCGGATGACCAGGAATAGAATCGAAATAATCTACATGCGCATTACGCAACCAGTCTTGGTCCCAATGGTCGAATATCCCTTGGTCTCCATACAAATTAGCATTGTCTGTGGTAATTGAAAGTATAGGAGTGGTGTGACTAATGTTGAAAAGGAAAGATGCTGAGGTTATATTGCTTGGAATGTAATTGGGTTTAAAAGCACGTGCTTTTAATATTTTCGATTGGAAGAAAAATATGGGCGCACCATCATAGATAGGAGAGTTAAAATCAGGATCGCTTCCGTCTGTCGTGTATCGAATGGTGGAAGGAGCCGTGTTTAAGTCTAGAATGGAAACAGAAAATGGCGCAGCGTATATACCAGGGTTGTGGTCGAACAAAGGAGCAATTGCATTCCCCAATGATGGCGCTCCGTTGTTGCTTGCTTCAGGTGTTGGAGTATTGAAAAGAGAGTTTGAATTGGATCCGTTGGGGTAGCGGCCAATGCTCATGTCTACAGTTTGACATTTTATAATTAAACTGTTTTCAAGGTTTTGAGCAGGATTGAATAAAAACAACGTGTCGCCGGATCCTGAAATTTTGAAATTCGTATGAAATTGATTTCCAGCGCTTGTAATAAAGTCAGAACTCATGGCCGTTTCCGAAACATTTTTCAATGCTAATTCCACATAAGTATAATTCACTGCCTCTGTAGCCGCTACCTGAAAACTAAGAGAAGTAATAGTTCCAGCTGAAAGCCCAGCGGCAGTTAGCTCAACTGCAGGAATAAGCATTTGATTGCGAGCGCTCCAATACCAATTTCCATAAGGCGCAGGGTAGTCGGTATAGCCATTTTGAATGGTTCCGGTGCCTATGGTTATGCCATTTAATTTCATGTTCGGCCGTTGGAACGCAAGAGTTCCTTGACTGTATGAACATGAGCCCTCGCTCCCGTCGTTATAGCTGTAGGTGGTTGAGCCGTATGCCGTAGCTGTTTGCATGAAAGAGGAGTTCGTAATGTATCCGGTATTGCTGTAAGAACAAACATTAATGGCAATACTCGAAAGGCCATCCCATTGAAATGGGGTAGTGAAAATGTGGGTGTTCCAGCCGACTACCGGAGTGAAAGACCCCGAATTTATTGCTGTGGTGAAAGGGGTCGTTGCAAATCTATTTTTATCGCTGCAGAACACAATTAAAAATTCACCAGGATTTAAGTTGTAATGTGGGAAAACCCATTGTGCTGGTTCGTTGGAATTGTCTGTTAAGGAATATCCGAACAAATCAACTGCTGATGTTCCTGCGTTATACAACTCAATCCAATCTTCGTATTCACCGTCTTCATCGGCGATGGTTTGATAGTTCTTGTTGCTGCCTTCATTGATGATAATCTGCGACCAAGTGAAATTTGAAAACAAGACGGCTGTGAAAAGTATGACTAGTTTTTTCATTGTATAAAGGTACTAATTCTGTTTGCTTTTAATTTTTTGAAGTTCTAGGGCAATGGCTTGTTCTAAAAGGGGCTCCATTATGAGATACCCTGCTACATTCGGATGAACGCCGTCTTCACCGAATTCCAAGCGCAAGCCTTTACGCTCGTCTTTCATGGGTGTATGAAAATCCACGAAGGTTACATCATGCGTTTCCGCATAAAATTTAAGGGCATTGTTCAACTCAATAATTTTTTCTGCGGGTTCTTTGCCTTGGCTCCAAGGGTAATCGAAAACAGGAAGAACAGAGCATAAGATAACCGAGATGTCATTCAACTTGGCCAATTCAATCATGGAAAAGATATTGTCTTCAATCATGTCGAGTGACATATCGCCCGTATTTCCAGCTATGTCATTGGTTCCGCCGAGAAACACCACCACCTTTGGGTGAAGGTTCACAACATCTGCACGAAAACGAAGAAGCATTTGAGAAGTGGTTTGTCCACCGATGCCTCTATTCACGTAAGTCTTTCCAACAAAGAAATCGGGATGAACATTTTTCCAGAATTCTGTAATGGAATTCCCCATGAACACCACGCGGTCTTCATTTTCTGTGGGATTTTCAAGCAATGTATTGGCATTTCTGTAATAGTTCAGATTGGCCCAGTCTTGAGCGTTAGTAAGTTGGTTAAAGGCCATAAGTATGCAAAGTGCGAAAATTCTTCTGATCATAAGTCATTTCAAAAATAGACCACACTTTGCGTAATCCATTGTCCTACGTTGATAATTTTGAATTTCTGACTTCGGGACAAGGAAGTTTCGCATTTTCTTCGAAGAAAATTAAGAGATATGTCGGCTTTTGAAATTGTTGGAGGCAATGCCCTAAAAGGAACTGTAATTCCGCAAGGCGCGAAGAACGAGGCTTTACAGATAATATCTGCTGTTCTGCTTACTGCGGAGCCAGTTATTATTCGCAATATTCCAGAAATCATTGACGTGTTGAAGCTGATCGATTTGCTTCAAGACATTGGAGTAAAGGTGGAAAAGTTGGCGAAAGGCGAATTTAAATTTATTGCCGACGATGTCAATCTTGAATATTTAGTAACTGACGATTATAAAAAGAAAGCTGCAGCTCTTCGCGGTTCGATTATGCTGGTAGGTCCAATGCTCGGAAGATTCGGGCAAGGGTATATTCCTAAGCCAGGTGGAGATAAAATTGGAAGACGTCGTTTGGATACGCACTTTACGGGTTTTCAAAATTTGGGCGCAACGTTCAATTACGATGCAGTGAATTACTTTTATAGTGTAACCGCTCCGCGCTTGAAGGGCGCATACATGTTATTGGATGAAGCTTCTGTGACGGGAACTGCAAACATTGTTATGGCTGCGGCATTGGCCGAAGGAACCACTTCAATCTACAACGCAGCTTGCGAACCTTATCTGCAGCAGTTGTGCAAGATGATCAATCGCATGGGCGGAAAAATTTCGGGTATTGGTTCGAACTTACTCATCATCGAAGGGGTTGAAAAATTGGGAGGAACCGAGCACAGATGTCTTCCAGATATGATTGAAATAGGTTCTTTCATTGGAATGGCGGCTATGACGAAGGGAGACATTTTGATTAAAGATGTTTCATACAACGATTTGGGAATTATTCCTGAAATGTTCCGTCGCATGGGAATTCAAGTTGATTTGGTGAACGGAGATGACTTGCATATTCCAGCGCAAGATTCTTATGAGATTGATACGTTTATTGATGGTTCAATCATGACCATCAGTGATGCGCCATGGCCGGGATTCACGCCTGACTTAATCTCTATCGCTCTGGTAACAGCTACTCAAGCGAGAGGTTCAGTTCTTATTCATCAGAAAATGTTCGAAAGCCGCTTGTTCTTCGTAGACAAGCTTATTGATATGGGCGCGCAAATTATTTTATGCGATCCCCACAGAGCCACTGTTATTGGTTTAGACCGCAAGTCTTCACTGAAGGGCGTAACCATGTCTTCTCCCGATATTCGAGCGGGGGTTTCCTTGTTAATTGCGGCATTGAGCGCAAAGGGAAAGTCTACAATCCAGAACATCGAGCAGATCGATCGCGGTTATCAAGACATTGAGGCACGTCTTCAAGCATTGGGTGCAGATATTCGCAGAGTTTAAAAAACTCTTTGGCAAGAACTTTGGCTTGTGAGGGACATACTGATTTATATTTGAAATGAATTCAACAACTATGAAAAAAAATCTTGTCCCTTTCGCGTTGCTACTCGCAGTAGTTGCAATGTTCAGCTTCACCGCTGTTAAGCAGAATAACACAATCCCAACTTCAGCCAAAATCGGATTAGAAATCGGCGACGAGGCTCCAAACATTATTATGAAAGGAGTTGACGGAAAGGAATTGAAACTTTCTTCGCTTCGTGGGAAACTGGTATTAATCGACTTTTGGGCTTCATGGTGCGGACCTTGCCGCAGAGAAAATCCAAATGTTGTGGCGGCTTACAACAAATACAGCAAAGCCAAATTCAAAACAGCAAAAGGATTTGAAATTTTTTCTGTGAGTTTCGATCAAAATGAAACCGCTTGGAAAGAGGCCATTGCGAAAGACGGATTGTTGTGGAAGAACCACGTGTGTGATATGAAAGGTTGGGCCAATGCTGCTGGACAGCTTTATGGAATCTCAAGCATTCCTTCAAGTGTGTTAATTGATGAGAACGGAATTATTGTAGCGAAGAACCTTCGTGGACCTTCTTTAGATATGGAATTGGACAAGTACGTTTCTTCGTTCAATTGATCTAACGATATAAGTTATCTTTGCGGGCCGAATGACATTCGGCCCGTTTTGTTTTCTGACAGCCTGTCGCTCTTTTTGGCTTGGCTCAACGATTGTCAAATGGGAATTACATAAAATTTTAGGCTATGACAGAAGAATTGAATGACAATCAGTCACAAGAATTGGAAAATAACGAAGTGAACGAGACTCCTGTTGAGGCTCCTATTGAGGAGACAACCACAGAGAATTCAGCAGAACCGACAGCAGAACAAGTTACTGCAGAGTGGAAAGACAAGTATATGCGCTTAACCGCCGATTTCGATAATTTCAGAAAACAAAAGAATCGGGAAAGAATTGAATTGCTAAGCAATGCTTCACGCGATGTAATAAGTGGTTTACTTCCTGTATTAGATGTGTTCGAATTGGCCATGAAGTCAAATGAGAACATTGAAGACATTAATGCGATTAAAGAAGGATTCGCTATAATCTATGGAAAGTTTTTAAGCGAATTGGAAAAGAAGGGGTTGAAGCCGATGGAAAGCAATGGGCAGCCCTTCAACGTAGATTTTCATGAGGCAATTACTGAGTTTCCAGCCCCAACGGAAGAGCAAAAGAACACCGTAATAGACACCATGGAGAAGGGCTATTTGTTAAACGATAATGTAATACGCTACGCCAAAGTAGTGGTAGGAAAATAATTATGGCTAAGAAAGATTTCTACGACGTATTGGGTATTGCACGAAGTGCGAACGAGGCTGATATAAAAAAGGCCTATCGCAAATTGGCTATTCAATTTCACCCCGATAAAAATCCAGACGACGGTTCGGCTGAAGAGAAATTCAAAGAAGCCGCGGAGGCTTACGAGGTGTTAAGTGATAATCAAAAACGTCAGCGCTATGATCAGTTCGGTCATGCCGGAATGGGCGGAGGTGGGGGCGGACAAGGCTACGGTGGTGGAATGAATATGGACGATATCTTCTCTCAATTTGGAGATATATTCGGAGGATTTGGCGGAGGCGGAGGAAGTAGATCAAGTTCAAGACGAGTGAAAGGAAGCAATCTTCGCATTCGTGTTAAATTGAATTTGGAAGAAATAGCATTTGGAACAACCAAGAAGATTAAGGTTTTCAAAATGGCGAACGCCGATGGCGTCACCTACGATACGTGTTCAACATGTGGAGGTTCTGGACAAATACGTCGCGTGCAACAAACTATTTTAGGTGCCATGCAAACCGCAGCCACTTGTCATGTGTGCAGCGGTGCAGGAAAATCAATTAAGGATCGTCCGAAAGATGCCGATGCATACGGACAGGTTCGCAAGGAAGAAACGGTGGAAATTAAAATTCCAGCGGGTGTGGGTGAAGGAATGACGTTGAATGTTTCAGGAAAGGGAAATTCAGGTCCGTTTGGCGGAGTGCCCGGGGATTTACTTGTTCAGATTGAAGAAGAAGAGCACGCTGAGTTGAAGCGCGATGGAATTCACTTGTATTACGATTTGTATTTGAATTTTGTAGATGCTGCTATGGGAGCGAGCATTGAAATTCCTTTGGTGAAGGGCAAGGCTCAAATAAAAATAGAGCCCGGAACTCAAGCTGGAAAAATTCTTCGTTTGAAAGGGAAAGGAATACCAGATGTAAACGGATACGGTTCTGGGGATTTGATGGTGAACATCAATGTTTGGACACCACAGAAACTTTCATCAGAAGAAAAGGAAATCTTAACGAAGCTTCGCGAGTCTGAAAATTTCAAACCGAATCCTTCTGCCAAAGACAAGAGCTTTTTCCAACGTGTAAAAGAAATGTTTCAGTAATTAGACAATGGAGCAGGAAGAAGAAAAGACGGAATTTGCGCGCTACTTCCTGCAAATAGCCTACGACGGAACCAACTATCACGGCTGGCAAAGACAACTGAATGCACATTCGGTTCAAGAAGAAATAGAAAAAGCATTGTGCAAAATATTGCGCTTGCCGAAAGTGGTTACACTCGGCTGCGGTCGCACTGACACGGGTGTTCACGCGAGTGATTTTTATCTTCACTTCGTTCCAGAAATTCATGAATTGAATGAAGAGGAAACGCTGTTTCGATTGCAACAAGTGTTGCCGAAAGACATTGCGGCTTTCAAACTTTTCAAAGTAAACAATCGGGCACATGCGCGGTTCGATGCGAATGAACGCTCTTACGAATATCGCATTGCGAAAAAGAAAGATCCGTTTCAACGCAATTATACATACTTCTATGGAAAAGAATTAAACATCGAGGCCATGAACAACGCGGCTAGTTTGATGTTAGGTTCGAATGACTTTGCTTGTTTTTGTAAATCTGGAGGTGGGCAAATGACCACCATTTGCGATGTGCGAGAAGCACGATGGGAAGAGAAAGAAGATCTGCTAATTTTTCACATAACTGCCGATCGTTTTCTTCGAAACATGGTGCGCGCTGTGGTGGGAACCCTGTTGCAAGTGGGAAGAGGTGAAATGAATTTGGAAGAATTTCAAGAAGTACTGAATAGCAAATCAAGAAACGAGGCAGGAGAAAGTGTTCGTCCGAATGGACTGTTTTTAACTCGAGTTATTTATCCGGAATCTACCTTCCGAACAAACTAGAATATGGCATCAGGGAAGGCGTTTGATTGGAAAATATTTGCTCGACTGTATCAATACAGCAAGCCCTATCGCGGCGGTTTCGCGGTTACTCTGATTTTAGTGCTTGTGCTTTCAGGTCTTACAGTCGTGCGGCCTGAACAAATGCGGAACATGCTAGATGTCGCAGTTCCGGGCGGTGACAGTAGGCAAATCTTGAATGTCGCCATATGGTTTTTTGTTGTTCTTGCTATTGAAATTTCACTTCAGTACATTCAAACACTTGCAGCGAATAGTGTGGCGCAAAGTATTACGCTTGACATGCGTGAACGAGTTTATGCGCAGGTGATTCGATATAAATTGAATTACTTCGATAAGACTCCTGTTGGACAATTAGTAACACGACACATTGGAGACATCGACGGTATTGCGGAGGTTTTCAGTGTTGGGCTTTTAGATATTATTCGCGACATACTTAAGTTGTTGGTGATTGTAGGATTCATGTTTTTTCTCGATTGGAAGTTGACGTTGATCGTCATGCTGCCAATACCTATTTTACTATGGGCAACGCGCGTGTTTCAACAAGCGGTGAAGAAATCTTTTCAAGATGTTCGAAACGAAGTTGCGCGCATGAATGTGTTCGTGCAAGAGCATGTAACGGGAATGAACATTGTTCAGTTTTTCAATCGTCAGAAAATTGAAAACAAAAAATTTGTAGAGATCAATGCGCAGCAGCGCGATGCTCATATTCGCGGCGTTTGGGCGTATTCAGTTTTCTTTCCTGTTGTTGAAATTCTTTCAGCACTCTCTGTTTCCTTGCTGCTTTGGTGGGGTGTAAAGTCGAGTTTGAATTTGGAAATGTCTCCAGGATTAATTCTTGAATTCAGCACGTTCATAGCCATGATGTACAGACCCATTCGTCAGATGGCAGACAACTTCAACGTACTGCAAATGGGAGTGGTGAATGCCGAACGTGTATTCAAATTAATGGACGAAGATCATTCCGAAGAAGATGCCCTTCATGAAGAAATGACAGGTGTCAATGGAAGAATTGAATTCCGCGATGTGAGTTTTCAGTATGTGGAAAATCAGCCGGTGCTGACCAACTTCAACATGATTATTGAGGCTGGAAAAAGCGCGGCTATCGTGGGGTCTACAGGGTCTGGAAAATCTACACTTATTTCTTTGTTGAATAGATTCTACGAAATAAACAACGGTGAAATTTATATCGATGATGTAGCACTTTCGAAATTGCCTTTGGTTTCGCTTCGAAAAACAATAGGCGTTGTTCTTCAAGATGTGTTTCTTTTCAGCGATTCCATTCGAAACAATTTAACGTTGTACAACAAGGAGATTTCCGATGAGCGAATGATTGAAGCTGCGAAAATGGTGGGCGCTCATGAATTCATTATGGCTCTTCCAGGCGGATATGATTTCGATGTGAAGGAGAGAGGAACGTTGCTCAGCACAGGACAGCGTCAGCTTTTGGCTTTCGTTCGCGTGTTCCTTCAAGATCCGAAAATTGTTATTCTTGACGAAGCGACTTCAAGCATCGATACCGAATCTGAATTACTGATTCAGCGCGCGACGGAGTTGCTAACGAAGGATAGAACATCAATCGTAATTGCGCACAGACTTTCAACCATTCAGCAAGCTGACGTAATTTTTGTTTTGGAACAAGGAGAAATTATTGAGCAAGGAAGTCATTCAGAGTTGATGACATTGAGCGGTCATTACCGTAACTTAGTGGAACTTCAATACAAGAAATAATGACCAACGCCGAGAAGATTGTAGATCTCATGTTCACCAACGATGCGTATAGCCAATGGTTGGGCATTGAACGATTGAATGTTGCGCCCGGTGTTTGCGATTTGCGAATGACAGTAAGAAGTGAAATGTTAAATGGATTTGCAATTGCGCATGGTGGAATTTCTTATTCACTTGCCGACACGGCATTGGCATTCGCGAGCAATGCCCATGGATTGAAATGTTATTCGGTGGAGACTTCTATTTCTCACGTGAAGATGGTTGCGGAAGAAGATGTTCTTACAACGTTGGTAGAAGAGAAGAGTTTGTCTAAGCGCATCGGCGTTTATCACATTACGGTCTTCAATCAAAACAACGAAGCTGTGGCCTTTTTCAAGGGGACCGTTCATAGGTCTGAGAAATCTTGGGAAATCGCATAATTTTCAAGGACTTTCTTGCTTAAATCGTAAATTTGCACCATGCAAGAAAATACGCGCGTGGGCAAGGTTTCCCACCTGTTAGAAAAACTGACTGAATCTGCAACGTTGGCCATGTCTCGTATGAGTCGTGAATTGGCTGCAGAAGGAAAGCCCGTAGTGAACC
>CAMDFE010000042.1 GCA_945897395.1 Chryseobacterium gleum
AAACGCCGTTCTCATTGATACGGGCAGTTCCCGTTTTTCCAGCTGCGCGATAAGGAGAATGTTTAAACACGCCTTTACCTGTTCCAATAGTCGTTACAGCCTCCATAAGTTTGCGACCTTTCGCAATGGTTTCTGGCTTCAAAAAATTCTCGCGAATAACAACGGGCTCAAATTTTTCGTAGGTCAAACCGTTCTTTCGAATCTCACTCACCAATCTTGGCTTCATGAATTTCCCATCGTTCGCAATGGCATTGTAGAAACACAATTGATGAAGCGGTGTCACCTGAATCTCGTATCCGACAGCCATTTGGGTCAAGCTTAAATCACTCCAATCATCCGCCTTAGTTGTGCGCTTCACAACCGACTTTCCTTCACCCAACAAATCAATTCCTACCAATTGTCCGTATCCAAAACGATCGAGGTAATCTAAAAACTTTTGTGGATTGCTGCCGAACACATCGCGCACAACCATGGCTGTGCCTACGTTTGAAGATTTCGCATAAACTTGTTCAATCGTAATTGAACCACACGCTTTAACATCTCGCAACGTGTGATCACCAATTGTGAATGTCCCTCCTCCAGTATGTATAACCTTTCCAAGATCTAAGTTGCCTTCCTCTATTGCCGCTAAAAGACTAGCAAGCTTCATGGTAGATCCGGGCTCGACACTTTGCGTTAGCGCCAAATTTTCAATTTCATAGAATTTATTTGCAACCGAATCGTAAGTCAAATTTGCAAGTGCTTTAATGTATCCTGTTTTCACTTCCATCAGAATCACACAACCCCAATCAGCACGATTAACTTCCATCGTGTGACGCAATGAACTTTGTGCAGCATCTTGCAAGTGAACATCGATTGTCGTTACCAAATCAAACCCAGGCTCTGGCTCTACAACAAATTCATCACTCATCGGAACCCATGTATCTCCACCAACCTTCTGCTGCATTTGCTTTCCAGCTTTTCCTCTTAACAACGAATCGTATGAAGCCTCAAGACCTACCATATTACTCTCTCTGAAAATTCCAATGGTTCTTGCGGCAAGGGCTCCGTATGGTTTTGCGCGCTTTTCTCTTGAGTTAATGATAAAGCCACTCTTAAACTTCTTCTCTTTAACATAGGGCAATGCTCTGAACCGCTGCATTTGATTGTAGTTCAAATGATCGCCAACCTTCATGTAGCGCGACCCTGACTCAACGGCCTTCAAGAACATTTGCTTAATATCCTCTTTGCTCTTATCAGCAAGAATCTCGGCTATTCCAGCACACAGACTATCTAACTTCGTATTGAAACGTTCTATGTTATAACCGCCTTTACTGTCCCAACGAATCTCATATTCTGGAATACTGGTTGAAAGGGGAGATCCATCTGCAGCTAAAATTCTTCCCCGCTCCGGTTCAATATCTCGAATCTTATAAGTAAACTGGGCCGCTCTGCGCTGAGCATCTTCGTTTGGAATGGCCTGGATGTAGAATACCTTTCCTATAATGATCAACGCCAAGATGCATAAAGCCACGTACAAGACGTAGATCCAAACAGATATTTTCTTCAACTCATTCATGGCTCGTCTTGAAGAAATTTGAATCGACATCTATGATGAAAGGAGTGGTTGTAGAATTCACCAATCCCCAAGGAGCCACTTGGCCTATGACTTCACTGTGCTGGGACTTCACGCTCAATTCACTTGCGTTGGTGTTGTACTCAGAATTCAAATTCTTAAGCTTATCCTTCGTGTTCTTGATCTCAATTTGAACAGATTCAAAGTAGTAAATCATACTAATTTGAATGAAGAAAAGCACCACTATAAAAAAGAAAAATGGCATCTGACGCACCAATGACTGGCGTGTCAAGAATTCCCCTCCTATGATTTCTCTGAAGGTTATTCCTTTGCGTTTTGTTTCTTCGTTCTTAGCCATTTTCATTTACCGAACGAATATTCATTCGGTTTAAAGTTTTATTTTTTTTGTCCTACTCGAAGTTTAGCACTTCGACTTCTGCCATTTCTTTCTATTTCTTCTTGTGATGGAAGAACCGGTTTGCTCTTCACTGGCTCTATCTGACGCTCTAGATTTCCGAAAAAATCCTTCTTTATCTCTCCCTCTAAATTTCCAGACCGAAGGAAATCTTTCACCAAACGATCTTCCAAACTGTGATAACTAATCACCACCAATCTCCCCTCCGGAGCCAACAACTCGAGTGATTGTTGAAGGAACTCTTTCAAAACAGCAATCTCATCGTTCACTACCATTCGAAATGCTTGGAACATTTGCGCCAAAAACTGTTTCTCCTTCCCTCTCTTCGCAAACGACTGCGTGCAGTCTATCAAGGCTTGCGTGGTTCCCAAAGGCTTATGCATATCAATTTCAGTTGCGACTTTGTATGCTCCGTCTAACTCGCCATACATTCTCAGCGCATCTGTAATCTCTTGAACGCTCGACTTGTTGATCCATTCATCTGCAGAAATGCCAGACGACTGATTCATGCGCATGTCCAAGGGACCGTTGAAACGGATTGAAAATCCACGCTCACCAGAATCAAACTGATGACTGCTAACACCCAGATCTGCCAAAATCCCATCGACCTGCTGAAATCCGTGCAGCTCAACCCAATTCTTAACGAACCTAAAATTTTGCGGGACAAAAATCAATCGCTCATCTTGCGGGACATTTTTCGCGGCTTCACCATCCTGATCAAATGCAATGAGCTTTCCTGTTGTCAATTGTTTCAATATTTCTTTCGAATGGCCTCCGCCTCCGAAAGTCACATCTACATAAACCCCGTTAGGCTTAATGTTTAACCCCTCAATCGACTCTTTCAACAGCACCGGGGTGTGATAAACTTGCTCCATTACTTGTCGCCTTTTGCGTCAATGTCTTTTCTAACTTCTTCAGCCAACGCTCCAAAATCTATCTCCTCGCCCAATACTTCAGCGTTGTATTGATCTAAACTCCAGATTTCCATCTTCTGTCCTAATCCAGAAATAACCAATTCGTTCTTCGAACCGTCTACTCCCGCGTATTCTAAAAGACTTGCCGGAAGCGACAATCGTCCTACGCTATCCAATTCAAGATGCGTTGCTCCTTTCATAAACTTGCGTTGGAACATCTGATGCTTCTGATTGTATCTGCTCAACTTCGACATCTCTTCGTTTACCATGTCCCATTCTGGTTTTGGATAAACTACCAAGCACTGTGTGAAGATGTCGCGATTGACTACCAACCCATGATGAAGAATGTCCTCCAGCTGCTTTTTCAAGCGTGCAGGAAAGAGCAAGCGCCCTTTTGCGTCGACTTTACAGTGGTATTCTCCGAGTAGGTTTAACATTCGATTGTGAATTCTTTTCCAAAAATAATCACATCTTCCCACTTTTTACCACTAAACAACAATAAATTCCCATTTTGTTAAAAACTTCGGAGAGAATAACAACGAGTCTTGATTCTAAAAGCCTTGTTCAACAAGGCTTTAAAGCTTATTTATAGTTAGTGGGAAAAAGTGGGAAATGTTAATTACAATGAACACACCCCTTCATACACCGCGAATTGTTCATTGCTTGTAACATTGGGCAGTTGTTCACGCTCAGAATCGCGTAAATTCGTGAGCTATAGATTATGGAATACACTTTAAAAACCGATGGTGATTACACCTACATTGAAGAAGGAGAAGGCAAGCCGCTTGTTTTACTTCACGGCTTATTCGGAGCATTAAGCAACTTTAAAGACGTGGTAGATCATTTTAAACCACGCTATAAAGTTGTTATCCCAATGCTCCCGCTTTACACCATGCCTATGCTTACCACAGGCGTAAAGTCCTTAGCCGAATTTTTACACGACTTCATTCAACATAAAAAATGGGATAAGGTGAATCTTCTTGGGAATTCACTGGGTGGACACGTCGCGCTGGTATACACGAAGAATCACTTAGAAAGAGTTGAGTCGCTTATTCTTACCGCCAGCAGTGGCCTGTATGAAAATGCTTTCGGCTCCAGCTTTCCAAGAAGAGAAGACAAAGAATTCATTCGTCAAAAAGTAGCTTTAACATTCTTCGACCCGAAACATGCTACCCCGGATTTGGTAGATGAGTGTTATGAAGTAGTCAATGATCGCAATCGCGTGCTTCGCATTTTAGCGCTTGCGAAAAGCGCTATACGTCATAATATGACCGATGACTTAAAAGACATGAATATTCCGGCGTGCTTAATCTGGGGGAAAAACGACACCATCACCCCTCCAGAAGTGGCAGAAGAATTTCAACGTAAACTTCCTCAAGCCAAATTGTATTGGATAGATGAATGTGGACATGCACCTATGATGGAGCAATCTCAGCAATTTAACAATCTACTCGACGCTTGGTTAACCGAGCAAAATATATAAAGCACAATGAGCAAAGAATTAATTCATTCTGCTACGTTCGTCAAGTCATCTGTTGAAATCGACAAGTGCCCTCCTCCTGCATATCCTGAATTTGCCTTTATTGGCCGCTCGAATGTGGGCAAGAGTTCACTCATTAACATGCTCGTGAACAAGAAAGGTCTTGCCAAAACATCTTCAAGCCCAGGAAAAACACAGACCATTAATCACTTCCTGATAAACGAAGAAAAGAACCCCTGGTTTTTGGTCGATCTTCCAGGTTACGGTTACGCGAAGACTTCCAAAACCGAACGCAACAAGTGGGGAAGTTTCATTCGGAGCTATCTCGATAAGCGCGAGAACTTGATTTGCACTTTCGTGCTGCTCGATTTCAGAATACCTCCGCAAAAAATAGATATTGAATTCATGCAATGGTTGGGAGAGCAGGGACTCCCCTTCTGTATCGCGTTCACGAAGTGCGAAAAACTTACAGAACTTCAAAAAACCCTTCGCTTCGATGCGTTTACAGTTGAATTGAAAAAGACATGGGAAGAACTTCCACAACATTTCCTTACAGCAGCAGTGGAGCGCATGGGTCGCGTTGAAATTCAAGAGCAAATTGCAGCTTGGAGGAAAGAATTCGCGGACGACTTTACCTTATAACGGAGGATTAATCTTCATTTTTTCCGCATAATAATCGCAGAAATCACGCATGGTTGCTGCCATGCGAGCATCACCTGTTGCCTTTTCGAAACTGTCTGAAAGAGTCAGCAACGTCTGATGAACGAAGAAAGTCATTTCTTCCACCTGCATTTCTTTCGTCCATAAATCTATGCGCATCGTGTTGGCCTCAGCCTTGTCCCACACAGATAAAATCATAGCTTTACATTCAGCCTTCTTGCCAAGCTCTGAAGCTTCCCATTGAATGGTCTCAGGCACGTTGTTTTCGTCTAATTCTATTTCAATTGAGATCGTTGACTTCTTCATAAATTCGGTTTGTATGCTTGTAATATTTTTTGCGCGTTGTCTTCTTTCATCAAACGATCCAAAGTAACCTCCGGATGTTTTTCCATATAACTCTTCACCATTTGAAAACCCATAAATACACCCAACTGCGGAGCGCTTTCTTGAGGGACATTCTCTGCATTGGTGAAGGGTCCGTATTCAAACCACTTCTGCACCTCTACTCTATTCTTAGAAAAGAGAACCTCTTGTCTGGCAATTTCCTTCCACACATTCAACTGATGACCTTGTGTCCAGGTGTATTCCTTTGTGGTCCACGCCATGAGTGTCGAGTCTTGAATTTCTTCAAAAGCTAACCAAGTCAGGTAGTGTGCCTTTCCGTGAAAGATCATTTCCGACAGCATATCATTTTCATGTTGAATAGTATCGGCCTTCAACAAATAATAATAAGCTAAATTCTTAACAGCATTCGGAACCAACTGCGCGCGAGTCATATCGTCCTTCTGGTATTGCGGAAAAGGAACCGACTTCGTAATTCTGTTTTCGTTACCCAAATAAAAATCCAATCCAACTGCTAAGTATTCGTCTGTACTGTAGGCACCAATATTGAATCCTGAATTCATCCAGATCAACTGAGGAAGTTGCATATTTGGAACCAACGTTTGCATGCGAAGAGCAGCTTCCAATATTTTTTCATGAAGGGAATCGAGGCGTTCTTGAGGATAATTCTTTTCAATTTCAATTTTCAAATCTCGAAAATCGGAATGACCAACAAACCCCTGAACCATTTGAATCGTTGAAAGACTATCGCAAGGTCCGGCATTTAGAATGCGCTCGAGATAAAGGCAAAAAAACTTCCCGTATTTCGATTTCAAAACAGAAACTTGTTGAAAGTTATTCCAATCGGTATTGAAAAAATCTTGATCAAATCTCAGTGGATTCAAGGATTTTCCTTCAATTTCCACATCTATATCTTTGTGCTTATCAGCTTCACGGCATGAATAACAAAACATTGTCAACAAAATTGACAATACAATAAGGAGGGAATTCGTTAGCTTTGGCATAGTTATTTGCAAAAGTCAATAAAAAAGATCTTTATATGAAAAAAATAAACACCTTAATTCTATTCTGCCTCTTGACTATTCTGTCTTTTGCGCAGGCAACTAAAACAGCAACAACCAACAAGTTTCGTTTGGGCTTTAAAGCCTCTCCTAATGTTTCTTGGTTGGCTAGTGATAACAGCAATATGACTGTTGGCGACAAATCACTTCAATTCGGATACGGATTGAACTTCGATATTTTCTTCGCAGATCATTACGCTATTGGCACCGGGTTTAACATTAACAATTCTGGCGGGAAATACTCCTATTTCGCAGAATATACTGGAGATGATATTGACGCAGCAGGCGCCGCGATAGCCAACATGAAACAAGTAGGCTTAATTAGCAGAGATCTTCGACTTAAGTATCTTCAGATTCCTCTAACCTTTAAAATGAAAACCGACGAGATCGGATATATCACCTATTGGGGACAGTTTGGCTTGGGCTTGAATATGAATCTCAAGGCACTTAGTGACGATAATATTGATTATCTATATTATCAAAATAAAAATACATACGCTTGGGAAAAGTCAAATCGCGAAAGCTCTACAGTAAGCACGAACGATATTAAAAATGAGATAAACATATTTTCCTCTAATCTAATTTTCGCTGCTGGAATAGAGTACAACCTTTCGGGAAACACAAGCCTTTTAGCGGGATTTACTTTCCAAAACGGATTCACAGATGCGTTTAAAGGAAGCGGAGTTGCGAAAGACCAAAGCACAAATTCACCAGTATTCAATAACGACGCGACTAAAACAGCAAAAACATTCGAGTTATCAGGACTACCAAATTATATTGAATTGAACATCGGTATTTTATTCTAAGAGATAAAATTCATTTTGTAAATCCCGTACCTTTGAGGTCCGGGATTTTTTTATGGAAAAAAAGCAAACTGTCGATCACATTGTAACGTGGCTTCGCAATTATTGCGAAACTAATGGAATGAAAGGTTTCGTGGTAGGCGTTAGCGGAGGAATTGATTCAGCCTTAACATCAACTCTTTGCGCTATGACTGAAATGCCTACGCTACTCGTTGAAATGCCCATTCATCAAGCTCCAAGCCACGTAACACGAGCCCAACAGCACATGGAATTCTTGGAAAATCGATTCGAATTGGTACACAAAATGCGTGTTGAACTGACAAGTACTTTCGACACGCTTGTTCAATCATTACCTCCCTCGGACAATGACGCTTTAACCAATTTAAGCCTTGCCAATTCCCGAGCAAGATTGCGTATGACAACGTTGTACTACTTTGCCGGAATTCACAAATACCTTGTTGCAGGAACCGGAAATAAAGTGGAAGATTTCGGGGTTGGCTTTTATACTAAATACGGAGATGGTGGAGTGGATCTTTCACCCATTGCAGATTTAACCAAGACTGAAGTTTATTCCTTAGCTGAATCGTTGGGTATACATGAAGATATTCTGAATGCTGCACCAACAGATGGTTTATTTGGAGATGACAGAAGCGATGAAGATCAACTGGGAGCGAGCTATCCTGAGCTCGAGTGGGCAATGGCGTACATCGATAATGGTGAAAAAATCTCCACACGCGAACGTGATGTTTTGGACATTTACCGAAAATTAAACAATCAGAATCAACACAAAATGCAACCCATTCCGGTTTGTATTATACCTGAAGACTTAAGAACATGATGAATTTAGATTTAACTGGAAAGATTGCGGTGGTATGCGGCGCCACGCAAGGAATAGGATTCGCAACTGCAATGCAATTGGCAAAGCAAGGGGCATCGCTTGTGCTTATTGCTCGTAGTGAAGAACGTCTGATTCACGCTGTCTCTCAATTGGAAAATCCAGAGAGACATTCATACGCAGTCGCAGACTTCTCTCACCCACAATCGGTGAAAGAGGCTATTCAGAAAGTCACTGCGCAACACGACATAAACATTCTGGTGAACAATACAGGCGGACCTAATCCAGGTAAGGCCATTGACGCCGACATTGAAGAATTTCGTCAAGCGTTTAACGCCCATCTCATTTGCAATCAAATCTTAGCTCAAGCAGTTGTTGAAGGAATGAAGAAAACAGGATACGGTCGTATTGTCAATGTGATTTCTACTTCTGTAAAACAACCTCTTCCAAATTTGGGAGTGAGCAATACCATTCGCGGAGCTGTAGCCAGCTGGAGTAAGACACTGGCTTCGGAATTAGGAGCATTCGGTATTACCGTAAACAATGTACTTCCTGGCGCTACTTCAACAGGAAGACTGGAACAAATCATGAATAATAAAGCTGCGAAAACAGGACATACTGCAGAAGAAGTGAAGCATGAAATGGAAAATGAAGTCCCATTGAAGCGCTTGGCTAAACCCGAAGAAATAGCAAATGCCATTTCATTCTTGTGCTCTCCAGCTGCCGCCTACATCAACGGAATTAACTTACCCGTTGACGGAGGAAGAACGCTTTCTTTATAATTTCTTTCAAATTGCTTGAAAAGAAAAGGGCTGTCTTTCGACAACCCTCTCTTTATTACTTTCAGTCTATATCAATATCTGTAAGCATCATTCTTGAAAGGACCAGCAACTGGAACTCCAATGTAATCTGCTTGACTTTGAGACAATGATTCTAACTCAACACCAATCTTAGCCAAGTGTAACATAGCCACTTTCTCATCAAGGTTCTTAGGTAGAACATATACTTTATTCTCATAATTCTCACGGTGCATCCACAATTCCAACTGAGCCAAAACTTGATTGGTGAATGAGGCACTCATTACAAACGAAGGATGTCCAGTTGCACAACCTAAGTTCACCAAGCGACCTTCAGCCAAAACAATGATGTCTTTTCCTTCCAAGGTATACTTGTCAACTTGCGGCTTAATGGTATCTTTTGATGAACCATAATTGCTGTTCAACCAAGCCATGTCAATTTCATTGTCGAAGTGTCCAATGTTACAAACCACTGCATTGTGCTTCATAGCCATGAAGTGCTTTCCGACTATAATCTGATGGTTACCGGTAGCTGTAACAATAATGTCCGCCTCACCAATCGCAGTATCCATACGCTTAACTTCATATCCTTCCATTGCAGCTTGAAGCGCACAAATCGGATCAATTTCAGTTACAATTACACGAACACCTGCGTTGCTCAAAGAATCAGCTGATCCTTTTCCAACATCGCCGTATCCTGCCACCACAGCTACTTTACCAGCCATCATTAAGTCAGTAGCTCTGCGAATTGCATCAACCAACGACTCGCGACATCCGTACTTGTTATCGAATTTACTCTTCGTAACAGAGTCGTTGATGTTAATT
>CAMDFE010000043.1 GCA_945897395.1 Chryseobacterium gleum
AGGATATCTAAAGCTTCAAGACTACTCGCAGTCTTTGGAATTATTAACTACAGGAAGAGATTTGGTTATCGAAGATCCAGAACTGCTCTCACAGTTTTATTCTTCTCTGGGAAGTGTGTATTTCAAAACAAACAAATGGACGGAATGTGAAAATTCATTCGAGCAGGCTCTCATTCAAAACCCAGACAATGCAACTGCTTTGAACAACTACGCTTATTACCTCGGACTAAAAAAAGTTCAACTCGATAAGGCGCTCGGCATCGTGCAATATGCTGTTTCAATGCAACCCAACAACGCGATTTATTTAGACACGTTCGGATTTATTTTATTTCAAAAGAAGCAGTATCAAGCATCAGTTACGCAGTTGGAAATTGCAGTTAAGTTGAATTCTACCGATCAAGAAATATGGGAGCACTTAGGCGACTCATATTTCATGCTAGGAAATGAAACCAAGGCTATGGAATGTTGGAACAAAGGACTTTCACTGAATCCAACCCACCCGAAGTTGAAGGAAAAAATTAATCAAAAAAAATTCATTGAGTAAGCATATCGTCATTCTCTTTATACCGTTTCTTTTTGCTTGCAAGAGCAAAGAGGTTGTTGAGACGCAAGAGCCTTTGAAAGAAAGAACGCAGGCTTTTTTAACACGACATTTAGATAAGAATAAATTCGAATTTGAGTGGTTGGGCATGAAGCTCGATGCAGAATTCACAAGCGGTGAAGAGCAACAAGGATTTAAAGCTACTGTTCGCATGCGTAAGGATAGTGCCGTTTCTGTGAGTGTTAGTCCAGCATTGGGAATTGAAGTGCTGCGACTACTCGTAGACAAAGACAGTTTGAAAATGGTTTCCGACATACCTGGTGACAGATATGTTTTCTTAGGATCGGTAGAGCAACTTTCAGATCTCGCGAAAATTGATTTGGACCTCTCGACACTCCAAGATTTATTGATTGGAAATCCAATTGGTTTAAGTCGGGAAGAAGGGAAAATGAAAAGCGGAATTGAAAAATTAGATATCGAATATTACACCTTGCTTTCACGCATGTCTCGTCGCGTAAGACGAGCAACGGAAGTTCAAGATTCATTGTCAACGCGCGAAGGCAGAAGAGTTCCCAAAAGATTAGAAGATAACGATTGGATATCTTCGAAATTTTGGATTGAATCGAATTTGTATAAGGTGGTGAAGTGTGAATTAACCGATGTTCGTACCAAGAGAATGGTACAAATTAATTATTCTGAATTTGATGAAGAAGATCCCTCCCACTACCCGCACAAATGCAGCATTCAAATAGATGATGCAAAAGGAAAGACTTCGCTCTATTTCAAAATTATTCGAATAAACACACAGAATCACTACGATTTCTCGTTCGACTACGACAAGGACTATCCAATCAAAAGGAAATAAGAATGAAAGGACTGAACAAATCACATATTTCGCATGCGCTGCTGGTGGTTATTCTTGTTTGTTCAGGTATGACTTTTCAATGGGTATTCGCACAAACGAAAAAGGCAGAGTTGACCTCCAGAAGAAGCGAGCTCAACGAGGAGATAGCTCGAACTAAACAGCTTATTAAAGAATACCAAACCGATCAACGAAATGCTTCTGCGGAATTGACACTCTTGAATGAACAAATTCGTTTGCGCGAAGAGCTCATTCGGTCCATCAATGCTGAAGTGAGAACAATAGACGGCGACATTAAAACGGGTGAAGGAAGAGTGGTTGAGTTGGAAACGAGTATTCAAGATTTAAAATCGGAATATGGAAAAATGATATACAACAGCTATAAGCAGCGCTCGTCCTATTCGAAATTGGCATTCATTCTTTCTTCAGCCGATTTCTTCCAAGCCGTGAAGCGTGTTCAACTTTTGAAGCAATACGCTGAGAATAGAAAATTTCATGCCCAACAAATGAAAAATGGCCAGCTAGAAATATCTGAGAATATTTCTATGTTGGAAGGAAATAAGCGAACGAAGTTGTCTCTTTCGAATGATGAATTAAGCGAGCGAAATGAAATAGCCCAGAACAAAGTTCAACAGCAAGAAAAATTGACTTCGCTAAAATCAGAAGAAGGAAAATTGCGTGAAGTTCAACGTCAAAAAGAAATTGAAAGAAGACAGTTAACGACTAAAATTGAAGATATAGTTCGTCAGGAAATTGCCGAAGAGAACGAACGTATTCGCAAGCAAGAGGCAGAGAAGGCGCGGTTGGCGGAAGAAAAGAAAAAGGAAGATCAACGCAGAGCTGCCGCGAACGCAACGGCCTCGAACAATGCGTCTGCAAATGCTGCAGGAACTTCAGCTCCTGTGAAAACAAATACACCTGTTGCTGCGGCTACTCCTCCTAAACCAATTGAAAAAGCAGCGCCGAAATTGGAGAGTGCTCCTGAAGTTATTTTAGCAAATGCAGTCTTCGAACAAAACAAGGGAAGCTTGCCGTGGCCAGTGCCTTCAGGTGCTATTGGCTCGAAGTTCGGAAGACATACGCACGAGTCCATTTCCGGAATTGAAGTGAACAACAAAGGAGTCGATTTTATAACTTCAGCGAACGCAGAAATCTATACAGTCTTTAGTGGCACTGTAACCAGCGTATTTAACATTCAAGGGGCAGGCATGAATGTTATTGTTACGCATGGCGCATACAAGACAGTATACAGCGGACTGCAGAACGTTTATGTTGCAGTAGGTTCGAAGGTAAACACCAAAGATAAAATTGGTACGGTAGCCGATAGCGGTGAAGGGTATGTGCTTCACTTTGAATTGGGAAAAGTTTCCGAGGCTGGATGGGTTCCCCAAAACCCAGAACTGTGGTTAAAGCGACGTTAAGAATTAAACGAACTTAGGATCCGTTTCCATCATGTGTCCGCATGATTTGCACGTTCTCATTTCTTCATTTCCGTAAAATTCTTTGAAGCGAGGAAGGAAATCTTTTTCAATGTTTTCAAGAACAAAATAGGCGTCATGAAGGGGTTGATTGCATTTTTCACAGAACCATAAAAGTCCATCTTTTAATTCGCGCTCTGCACGTTTCACTTCGATTACAATTCCAACAGTACCTTCTCCTCTTCTCGGTTGGTGTGGAGTTCTTGGCGGAAGCAAAAACATTTCACCTTCTTTCACTTCAATATCTACAGCTTTTCCATCTTCTTGAACGCCAATTACGACACTGCCTTCGATTTGAAAAAACCATTCTTCGGTTTCGTTGAAGTGGTAATCTTTGCGTGCGTTTGGACCGCCAACAATCATGATCACATAGTCTTCCGATTCAACATATAAATTCTTGTTCCCTATCGGAGGCTGAAGTAAATTTCTATTCTCTTCAATCCATTTTTTTAAGTTGAAAGGTCTGCGAATCATAGGGCGTTCAATTTTTGTATTTCGAAAAGTATTTCAGGATTCTGTTCTACTGCAGTTCCCATTACAACCACATCCGCTCCTGCTTGCCACGCGGCGTGGGCTTGCTGCTCATTCACAATTCCGCCACCAACGATAACGGGAAGTTGAGTCGTCTTTTTTACCGCATAAATTAATTCTTGCGAAACTGGAAAGTCTGCACCGCTGCCTGTATCCAAATAGAAACAACGAAGTCCCAAGTATTTTCCTGCAAGCGCAGTTGCTGCCGCGACTTCAGGTTTGTCGTTCGGAAGTGGAACGGTCTGACTGATGTATATAGCGGTTGTGGTATTTCCCCCGTTAACTAACATGTATCCGGTTGGAATAACTTCCTGTTTCCATTCGTGTAAATACGGAGCAGAAACAACCTGATGCCCAATGAGGAATTCGGCATTTCTTCCAGATATCAACGAAAGAAAAAGTGTGGCGTCTACGTGCTTCGTTAATTGTAAAGGGTGACCTGGAAAAAGAACCAACGGGAGAGGGCAAGATTTGCGCAAGTATTCAACGCGCTCATTGAAATCGGAAGCCGCATTCAAGCTGCCACCCACCAATAAAAAATCTACGCCTGCTGCCTTATAGAGTTCTCCTTGCTGTATAGCATTTTCACTGTTCCATTTATCTGGATCAATGAGAACGGCCAATTGTTTTTTCTTCGAATGAAGCAACAATTCTATTTTTCCTGCAGAGGTCATGTTTCAAAAATACGAAAGATGAAGGTGCATTAAGCAAATTCACTTTCAATACGATCGACCGTTAGAACCCCTTCTACGTCTTTGAGGTTTTTAATCAAGTGATTTAGATGCTCGGTATCGTGCACTAAAACGACCATTTTTCCTTCGAAAATACCGTCGCGCGCTTCAAATGAAATGGCGCGCATGTTTACGTTCATGTCGGTAGAAATGATATTGGTTATTTTTTGCACGAGTCCCACGTCGTCTGTTCCAGAGAACTTCAGTCCCACTTCAAACTGAACCAAATCGTTGCTGCTCCATTTTGCTTTTATAACGCGATAAGCATATTTACTCATGAGTTCTTGAGCGTTTGGACAATTCGTTCGGTGAATTTTTATTCCTTCCGAAACAGTAATAAATCCGAACACCTCATCGCCTGGAATTGGGCTGCAACAGACAGATAAACTGAAATCTACTGTTTGCTTGTCATCTCCAATAAGCACAGTGTCTCCGGTTGAAGGAGCCGTAGTGAAAATGCGCGTAATTTCTTCGTGTTTTTCCTGTGTGATCTTGTCGAAACGAATCCGATCACCTTCAACGGTATGCTGTTTCAGCTTCTTTAATTCAATTCTGCCCTTCGCAATTTTGTAATAAAAATCAACGGCTGTTACGCATTGATATGCTCGAACAAACTCATCAATGTTCTTACTTCCCCAAGTAATTTTTAGTGAATTGAATCTGCGCTTTAACATTTCTTTTCCTTCTTCGGAAATTTGTTTCTTCTCTTCTTTGAGCGCGGTTTTAATCTTATGTCTTGCCGAGGCTGTGACCACAATGTTCAGCCAATCTTCTTTCGGATGTTGTTTTTTCGAAGTTAAAATTTCAACTTGGTCACCGCTGCTAAGCTTGTAACTCAGTGGTTCTAGCTTGTGATTAACCTTCGCGCCAATGCACTGGTGGCCTATCTGCGAGTGAATGAGAAAAGCGAAGTCTAAGGTGGTTGATCCAACGGGAAGCGTCTTCAAATCGCCACTCGGCGTGAAGACATAAATCTCTTCACTGAAAAGCGAAAGTTTGAAATTGTCTATAAATTCAATTGCATTGTCACTAGGTGCCTCAAGGACATCTCTGATTTGTCCAAGCCATTTATCGAGTTTGCTTTCAGGACTTTCAACAGCGTCTTTGTATTTCCAATGTGCGGCGTATCCTTTTTCGGAAATGTCATCCATCCGTTCGCTGCGTATTTGAACCTCCACCCATTTTCCTGTAGGCGACATGACTGTAGTGTGCAGCGATTCGTATCCACTGCTCTTAGGAATGCTTATCCAATCGCGCAAACGTTCTGGACTTGGCTGATAGAAATCGGTTACTACGGAATACACCCGCCAGCAATCTGTTTTCTCCATTTCTGGGGGTGTTTGTAGAATAATTCGAATAGCGAAAAGGTCATAGATCTCTTCGAACGGAACACCCTTCGTTTGAATCTTATTGTAAATACTGAAGATGCTTTTTGGTCGGCTTTTGATTTCATAAATCAAACCTTGCTCATCGAGGGCTCTTCGAATAGGCAGTGTGAATTGATTAATGAATCGTGTTCGAACGGCTTGGGTCTTTTGAAGTTTCGTTACAATCTCGTCGTAGGATTCGGAATCGGTAAACTTCAAACTTAAATCTTCAAGCTCTGTTTTAATGTTGTACAATCCCAGGCGGTGGGCGAGGGGAGCGTACATGAATAGCGTTTCGCTTGCAATTTTCAATTGCTTGTCTCTGTGCATGTGATCGAGCGTGCGCATGTTGTGCAGGCGATCTGCTAGCTTAATGAGTATTACGCGCACGTCGTCTGACAGCGTAAGTAGCATCTTGCGAAAGTTCTCGGCCTGATCACTTGAACTTAAATCTGCAACACCAGAAATTTTGGTCAGGCCGTCGATAATAACGCGTTCTTTTTTTCCGAACTGTCTTTGAATATCATCGAGCGTTATTTCAGTGTCTTCGACAGTATCGTGCAGCAATGCGCAAACGATGCTCATGGTGTCGAGACCCAATTCTTCTGCGGCAATTTTTGCCACAGCAAGTGGATGATAGATGTACGGTTCGCCGCTCTTGCGTCGCATGTCTTTGTGGGCATCTACGGAAAGCTCGAAGGCTTTCCTTATCCGCGCACGATCGGCTCGGGTTTTCGAGCGATAACAAACGCGTAAGAGTGCGCGGTATCTGCGAAGTATTTCGCGATTCTCTTCTTCTAAATCAATTTCTATTTTCGGCATAACTACACAAATTAAAGGCTATTCTTTCAACATAAAATTGTGAAACTTATTAGCTATTAACAATGCATGTTTTGAAAGACTGTTCTATCTTCCCCTCGTGAAAAAAATCATTGCTATACTCTCGCTTTGTACAGCGTTTAACGTCGTGTTTTCGCAGGACTCGTTATTCAATGAGTTACGCCATGCTACTTTATTAAAGGTTGAAAAAGACTCAGTTATTTCAAAATTGAATTTTGAATTTGCCGCCGGGCTCGATCGCTCGCGCGAAATTTCAAATCTGGGCTATTCGGCATTCATCAACTACACCAACGTTTTTGAAAAAGGAAAGAATAAACTTTCATTGAATATAACCGGCGCAGTCTTTCACCTTCCTGAATTCAACAAGCGCTATCTAGATTCTTTGGGCACCCTTCCGAATTTCGGAAGAGTGATGACGCAAGATTCTGGTGCCACTGCTTTTGCCGCAATTCCTGAGGTAGTTTATTCCAGAAAACTGAATAATCATTTCACGTGGTCAGCTGGAAATTCAAGACAGAACTTGGGATACGGATACCGCTCACTCATTCTTTCGAGCAGCGCAAGTGCTCTTTCATTTATGAAATTGGAAACGAAAATTGGGAAGAAAATTACGTTCACCAATCTTTGGTCGAGAACCCATAGCTACCAGCGCATGGGAGATCATTTCGATTTGAATCCAAAGTACATGGCGGTTCACACCTTAGAGTGGAAGATTAATAAGAAGTGGTCGGTAGCTGCACATGAAATGGTGGTTTGGCAGGCGCGAGATTCTGCGAGTCAAAGAGAATTGGATCTCCATTATTTGAATCCGTTTTTGTTCTATCGCCCTGCCGAGTTCTCACAAGGCTCCGCCGACAACGTCTTATTGGGTGGATCATGGAAATATGCTCACAGCGATGCGTTTGGGATCTACGGACAAGTTATTCTCGATGAATTTTTAGTGAGTGAAATTCGAAACAGAAACGGTTGGTGGGGAAATAAATTCGGAATGCAATTCGGGATGTATGTCACTCCGAAAAAAGTTAGCGGACTTTCTTTATTTACCGAATGGTCCTTTGTTCGTCCTTTTACCTATACCCACGGCAGCGACGTTCAGGCATGGGAGCACATGGGACAGCCGCTTGCTCATCCGCTCGGTGCAAATTTCTACGAATGGTACACTTCGGCAAAATACAGTCGTGATAAATGGAACTATTCAGCAAGTATCGTTTGGGCTGCCTTCGGAAGAGATACAAATCGCAATGTCGGAGGCAATATTTTTCAGTCGTATGTGAACCCATGGAGTGTATACGGAAACAACATTCTTCAAGGCAACAGAAGCACGTTGTTTGTTGTCAATGCTGAAGCTGCATTTCAAATGACTCCTGCACTGCAGGTTTTTGGATTTGTTCGCTATCGCTCCGAAGATAGAAGAGTTGATCCTTTCAAAGAAGCTTGGCTTATGCTCGGAATTCGCAAGGGACTAAGTTCTGTCAGACGTTGGGATTATTAATAATTGAAGGGGAATTAAGCAGTACTTTTGCAAAAATTGAGCTAAGCGGAAATGGAAGTTTCGGTTGAAGAGAAATCAGGCGTATTGGGAAAGATCAAAGCTGCTTTGGATTTATTCAAGTTGCGCTTATCGTTTTTGGTTGTTGTTTCTTGTGTTTTATCCTACGAAATGGGATCACAGGAATGGGATTACATCAAAATGGGTTGGCTCATTCTTGCAGGGTTTTTATTAACTGGCGGAAGCAACGGTGTCAATCAAGTTCTCGAACGTCAATGGGACGCTCTCATGCACCGCACAAAAACTCGTCCCCTTCCAACAAACAGAATCTCTCCACTTGGAGCTTGGTTGGTTTCCTTAACCGCGGCAGGATTAGGTATTTTCATTCTGTTTTATTACTTAAACACCGCTTCAGGAATCCTCGGATTTTCAGCTTTCTTATCCTACGCATTTATCTATACACCGCTCAAACGAACTACACCTTGGGCTGTTTTTATTGGAGCCTTTCCAGGTGCAATTGCTCCCATGCTCGGATATGTAGCCGCTACCAATCACTTCGGACTTGAAGCCGGAATCTTATTCGCGGTGCAATTCATGTGGCAATTCCCTCACTTCTGGGCAATCGCATGGGTCTCGCACGAAGATTACAACCGAGGAGGTTACAAACTGCTTCCATTTAATGGAATGCCCGATAAAAAGACTGCTTTTCAAATTATGGTCTACAGTTTTTTTCTTATTCCAGTGAGCCTCCTTCCTTGGACCCTTCCGCTTGAAACACCTATGGTTGGTGACCTTGCCGCAGTTATTGTTTCTGCTGCGGGTATCTTTATGTCATTTTTAGGGTACAACTTATTTAAAGAACCATCCTTGTTGAATGCGCGCAGAGTTATGTTTGCCTCATTCTTTTATTTACCCATTGTTCAAATTGCCTACGTAATAGATAAAATCTAATGGAAAACATAAATTTTAAACAAATTGATCCTTTCGAGGGTCACGACCCTGAAGTGAAGTTGCGATCTAAGAAAATGATCGTTTGGTTGCTCATCTTCGCCATAGTGATGTTGTTCGGAGGAATCACCAGTGCCATCATGGTGCTTTATGGGAAATTATTGTGGGTGAACATTCACCCTCCAATGATTTTTTGGATTGGAAATGCTCTGATTGTGCTGAGCAGCACAATGTTTATAATTTCTCTTCGAGCCCTGAAGAATGGTAACCGGTCGGTTGCATTATATGGCACCTTATCGACCCTAATTTTGGGATTAGGTTTCATCGCAACGCAAATAATGGGGTGGAGTCATATGGATCAACTAGGAATGGGGAATTTGATTTCATACACGGAACTTGGTGAAAAGGAGTCCCATTGGAATACTCTTAGTAAGTTGAATGGAGAGTATGGGGTGGATTATTATTTTGAATTGAATGGACAGAAGTTGGTGAAGGAAGCTTCCAATTTTTATTATGTTCGTCCCGATCAAACGCGAGAAGACAAAACATTAGAGGTACTTACTACTTTCAACGCATCAGGTGCAATGCTTTGGGTGCTAATTATTTTACACGCAGCTCACTTGCTTTTCGGAATTATTTATCTGGTGGTTAACCTATTTAGATTGAAGAACGGAAAACTCAATAAAGACAATTGGATCAGCCTTCATTCCAACGGAATGTATTGGCATTTCATGGGAATACTTTGGATTTACTTGTTCTTCTTCATTTTTTACATCTACTAAACTCAGCGTTTGGCTTATTCAGAATTGTTCAAAATAGTAAAAAATGCCGATTCTCTTTCCTAAATTGATGCTTTTGAAGTAAAATTGCAGCCAAATTT
>CAMDFE010000044.1 GCA_945897395.1 Chryseobacterium gleum
GAAGTAATTCAACACTCAATGATTACCAGCTCTATCGAAAGAGCTCAGAAAAAAGTAGAAGAAAACAACTTCGGTATTCGTAAACGATTGTTGGAATTCGATGATGTCATGAACGCGCAGCGTGAGGTTATTTACAAACGTAGACGACACGCTTTGTTCGGAGAGCGCTTGAAACTTGACATTGACAATATGCTATACGACTTGGCTCAAGCAGCTGTATCGTACGCACACAGCGCAAAGAATTTCGACGCTTACAAAATTGAATTGCTTCGTTATTTTGGTATTGAAGCACCGGTAACTCACGATCAATTCATTCAAGAAAATGAAATGAATGTGATTCATTCAACATACGACGCGGTTTTAATGGCTTACACTTCGCGTATAGACAGCCTAGCGAAAGAGGCATTTCCAGTTATTGAAAATGCTTTCCGTACGAATACACAAGGTTATCAGAACATTGCCGTTCCTTTCAACAATGGTTTGAAAGGAATTCAAGTTGCTGTGAATTTAGAAAAAGCTCATTCTTCCGGTGGAAAAGAAATGATTAGCGCCCTTGAAAAAGGAATTACGTTGGCCATTATAGATCAAAATTGGAAGGAGCATTTACGAGCAATGGACGATCTAAGAAGCAATGTTCAGTTTGCCGCTCACGAGCAAAAAGACCCTTTGTTGATCTACAAAAAGGAAAGTTTCGATTTGTTCCGAATCATGATTACGAAGACCAATGCTGAAATTGCTAATTTCCTATTGACTTGTCAACTTCCGACTGGAACTCAAGCCAATCAAGCGCCTCAACGCGAAGTTGTTCGTACACAAACTACGAAAGCGGACTCTGGAAACTTGAATCAACATTCAAGTCAAGCACAAGAAGCAGGTGAAAGAATTTCTCAACAACGCATTGCGCCTGTTGTAGCTGACCCGAAAATTAATCGTAACGAACCTTGTCCATGCGGTTCAGGAAAGAAATACAAATCCTGTCACGGAAAATAATTATTCCGCGGCAAGATTTTCCCATTTTTCCATAAGTCCTTCAAGCTCCTTTTTTAGTTGCTCGTACTTGGTATTTTGTGAATTCACGAGATCCGAATTTGAATAATCCATAGTTGACATTTCATTTTCAAGTTCGGCCATTTGTAGCTCCTTCTTCTCAATGTCTCCTTCAATTTTTTTTATCTCTTTTTCCTTTGTCTTATCAATTTTCACTGCAGGCTTAGGCTCAACAAACGCTTCTTCCTTTTGAATTTTCTCTTGCTGCTTTATCACTTTTTCATTCTCATAAAGAGCAATGCTCGTGGCCTTTTTGTCTCTTAAGAATTCCTTCACATCGCCTGGGAACACCACCATTCTATCCGCTTGTATTTCGAAAACTTTTTGGGTTAATCCGTCGAGGAAATCTCTGTCATGAGATACCAACAAAACAGTTCCGTCGTACTTGGCGATAGCATTCTTCAGCACTTCTTTCGAAGCCAAATCCAAGTGATTCGTGGGCTCATCGAGCACCAAGAAGTTGTAGGGTTGTAGCAACAATTTACAAAACGCTAGACGCGCTTTTTCACCTCCAGAGAGGACCTTAACTTTTTTATCTATATCGTCACCGCTGAACAAAAACGCTCCAAGCAATCCACGCACACCCTTGCGAATGTCTCCAACGGCTTCATCATCTATCGTTTGGAAAACAGTTTTTTCACCATCTAAAATATCGCTTTGGTTCTGCGCATAATAGCCAACTTCAACGCTGTAACCAATCTTCAATTCACCATCAAAGGCCTCTTGATTCATGATCATGCGTAGCATTGAACTCTTTCCCGCACCATTCTTTCCGATAAGCGCAACTTTTTCACCACGGACAATCTGAAAATTCACCTTTGAAAAAAGATGTAAATCGCCGTATGACTTTCCAACATCAAAACCTTCTAAGATAACTTTACCTGCGTGTGGTGCAGGTGGAAAAGCAATTCGAACTTTCGTTCCGTCTATATCATCGACCTCAATTTTATCGAGCTTGTCGAGCTTACGAATTAAAGTTTGAGCAAATGCCGCCTTGTCTTTTTTCGCACGGAATTTATCAATTAACTTCTTCGTGTCTTCGATGTATTTCTGCTGGTTCTTTGCGGCGTTTTCTTGACGCTCCACCTCTGATTCGCGCTGAACAATGTACTTGGAATACGAAAACTTGTAATCGTATAACTTCGATTTTGAAATTTCAATGGTACGTTTCGTCACATTGTCTAAGAAAGTTCTGTCGTGCGAAATAAGAACAATTGCACCTGGGTATTCAACCAGAAATTCTTCCAACCATTCAATACTCTCAATATCTAAGTGGTTGGTTGGCTCATCGAGTAATAACAAATCAGGATTTTCTAAAAGAAGTTTTCCCAATTCCACGCGCATCTTCCAACCACCGCTAAACTCGCGCATGGGACGTTTCAAATCTTTCGAAGAGAAGCCTAGACCTTTTAATACGCGCTCAATTTTCTCGTCTGTGCTCCCGACATCAAGAAGCGACAATCTATGTGATACGGACTCTATTTCGTCAATTAGATTGGCATAATCGTCAGAAGTGTAATCGGCGTGATTTGCAATTAAATCACCAAGCTCTTCCATACGTGCCTTCATCACTTGTAGCTCACGGAAAGCGCCTTGTGCTTCTTCGTAGACTGAAGCATCTTCTGAGTGCACCATTTCTTGAGGAAGGTATCCAATCGTTGTTCCTCGAGCTAAAGAAATAGTTCCTTCAGTAGGTTTTTGAATTCCGGCTAAAATTTTAAGCATGGTCGATTTCCCCGCTCCGTTCTTTCCCACTAAACCTATTCTTTCGCGTGGACCAATGAAATATCCAATCTTCGAAAACAACTCTCTCGAGCCAAAATGCACACTTAAATTCCCTACTGTAATCATTCTTCCTTCCTAAAAAAAACAAACCCCTCGGTCAAACCGAGGGGTTCAGATTCTAAACATTAAAATTAATAGTTCCACAAATCGTGTTCGTATTCGAAGATTTCCTTCTTCACACGTTCACTTTCCAATAACGCGTCAAGACCTTGAGCGTATTGTTGAATTTCACGATCATATACATTTTCTTCTTTGATAACGTGTGCAGAGAATCTTCTCATTTCGAAAAGATCATCATAACTTCCACGGAACGCATCGTTCACTGTGTTGAAGCTATCCCAATTCGCGAATACATAACGACACTCGCGATAGTATAACCAAAACAAGGGAACAGCTACTGGGTTGTCCGGATCACGCAATTGTCCTTCTGCGTTTCTCGGAAGAACCATTGGAGCAATACCAATAATTCTAACATAGCGCTGAGAACGTTGCTTGTCGAAAATCCAATCTTCCTTCAGACGGTATCCAACGATATCCTCCGCCTCACGAGTAATCATTGTGTCTTTCAACACGTACTCATCCGCATTGATGTAGTTCTTTACTGTAATGGGAATATTCAATAAACCTTTTACTTGTTCTGGCTCCAACTTGTAAGTAAACTCATCGTCTGCTCCATCTGGACCTGTGCTGTAAGCGGTTAGATTTCCGTCGTCTACACCCTTGATAATTACTTGCCACAAGCTCTTGCGACCCTTTAAATCTTTAAGAGGGTACAACAATGGATAGTTCATCTTCTGACGAAGATCAATTTCTTCCCAAACGCGCTTCTTCCAAAGCACATCAGCTTCACGCAAATAAGGCCATTCCTTCACTCTGCGTTGCGGATTGTTTTCTTGTACATACGCTCCATCCAATACATTTCTGCGTGGTTGGGCATAAGCACTGTTAGCAACAATCATGAATGCTGCAACAATTAGAACTGGAATTAGCTTTTTCATAGCCTTACGTTTTAAATGTTATTATTGAACTTTCAAACTGATTGATGGAAGAGGACGTCTCTCACCAGCCACAGAAGCTTCAATTCTTTCTACATAAATCTTATCTCCAGTTTTCACTTTCGACAATGCTGTTTTCATTTCCGAACTTAATGAACCACCGTTAGCGCGCATTTCAGGAGTAATCTTGCCTGCACTAGCAACAGTCATGGTGAAGCCGGTAATCGATACAGGAATACCTTGGAATACAAAGTCAGCACCCATACTCGCAAATACCGCAGAAGCCGCTGTAGCATCTCCACGAGAAATAGTCGTAGTCATGTGATTCTTTCCTTGGAACGATGGAGTTGGATCTGGCAATTTCTTAATCTTAAACTGCTTCGCAGGCATGCTCACTTGCTTGCCGTTAATTACTGCAGAAACATTAATTGTTGCTTCCCTAGAACCGTTGGTCGGCATTACCATGTAGTTTCCACCGCCCTTTTGAGAGATCGAACCACCACTCATGCTAACACTCAGTTGACTCGCGTCAACACCTGGAACTGAGATCTCAACTGGATTCTCTACGCGCTCGTAGAACACCATCATTGCCGTTGGAGAAACAACCAAAGCTGCCTCACCTACAGTAAATGGAGGGATGATGAACGGAATTGCTTTATCAGAACCATCGGCATCTTGATAAACAATTACCCCTTTGTGCGAGTGTGATCCTAATGCGCTTTCGTTAATCTTGAACTTACACTTTCCGTCTGTACCAGACATGATTGCTTCTTTTCCAGAATAATCAAAAACCTCCGGTTTCGCACCGTCTCCTACTTCACCACCCATGTAAACTTTCGTTTTACTCGCCTTGTTGTATGCAGCCAAATAAATTTCTGCTACAAACGAGTCTCCCTTCAAAATGTAACTTTGTTTAGGCACAACAGCTACAGTAACATCCGAGAATTTCAAATCGGAAGCGTTAATAGAAGAAGCTAAGAAGTTTAACACGGTGTTTTTAACCAAGATAACGTCAGACTCAATTTTACTCAAGTGGGCAATTACCGCAGCCAATGGAGAGTGGTAGAAAAGTGCAGTTTCCCACTTCTCATCAGGCTCACCTTTTTCGCTGTTTGGAATATCAGCAAACGCAAAGGTATTGGCAATTAAAGCCTTCGCCTCTGGTGCTTCCTCCACTAATGTGTGCATGCTTCCCTTTAAGTCAGTTACTGCTAACTTTTGACAGTCATCGGAAAATGCTGTCAACTTCTCACGTAACTCAACAGCAGACCACGGACCATTTTTAGGTGATGCAGGCTCGTCTCCGATTAGCATGTGCGTTGTGTTTTGGTTTTCATCGGGTTTAGAGACTTTTTCTTTATCCCCGATATCAACCAAATGACCTTCAACAATATACTCTTCGAATCCAGCACCGTCTGGATTGCCCTTTGCAGAACATGCCAAAACGTGCGCCTTCAATTCAATGATGTAACTTACCAAAGCATCGGCCTTTTCAACCATTTCGTGTGCTTTGTCTTGGAAAGGGCGAGCCTTTTCCTTGTCACTCCAATTGTCTAATAATCCTAAAGTAGCATCAGCACGTTCTTCCGAATTAGCACTGTTTTTAACCAATCCGCGATTGATCTGTATGAAGGCGTTCAAAACGTCCTTCGAAATATTCAAAGCAAGAAGTGCGGTTAGAACGAGATACATCATCCCGATCATCTTCTGCCGTGGGGTTTCTTTTCCACCAGCCATTTTAGTTCCTCCTTATTTTAATTACTATAATTATTATGTGGAACTTATGCTTGACGGCCAGAGCCCATTGCATTTAACATATTTGCATAAATCGTGTTCAACGATTTCAAGTTTTGCGCAAGCTCAGAAATATTCTCTTTGTACAACTTAGTATCTTCAACTGAGTCAGCAAGGGTTTTAACCAACGCTCCCATATCTCCGAACATAAGACGAGTCTTCTCTAATTCTGTCAGTTGCAACTCGTACATACCGTTCAATGCTGCAAGATTTTGCGACATTTTTTGCAAATTCTCACCTGCACTTGCACCCTGCTCTGTATGAGCAACAAGGCCAGTCAATTGTTCAGAAGCAGCTTCAAAGGTAGAAGCCAATTTAGAAACTTTAGCAGAAGCATCTTGCAATGAACTTGCGTAATTTGAACTTGCCATAGCAGCATCTGTTGAGTCTGCCATTTGACGAGCATTCGAGCTAAATGTTCTCATTCCGTCTCCAAGACTTGAAATCAAATCACCATCAATTTTAGCCTCGCTCAAAAGAGCGTCTAATTGCTGCGCAACACCTTTGTTTACAGGAGTCTTCTTCGAACCATGACCGTGCTCTCCGTCTTCTGGAGTAGCTAATTCAGGGTAAACCAAAGACCAATCTGGCTCTTCGTGTAAAGGTTCAAACGCTGAGAAAAAGAAGATAATAGCCTCTGTAGTCAATCCCACAACAAGTAACAAAGACGCAAACGGCCAGTGTTGAATTTTAAACATCGCTCCAATAATTACGACAGCTGCTCCGATTCCGTACAGTTTTGCCATAAAATTTTTCCAAGCTTTACTTCCAGGTTTCATTGATTTAAAAATTTAAGTTATTTATATGGTTTCTAATTGGTTTCTATGAATTATTCGCTCCCAGTTGGACTGTTCCAGTCTTCAGCAGGACCGCTTTTACCACGACCTAAGTATGTCATTGCACAACGGAAACCGATGTATGACTTAGCCGTGTCTTGGAATTCGTATGAACGAGTTCCGCATTGTATAAAGTATGAAATATCTTTCCAAGATCCTCCGCGTGTTACTTTACGCTTTTGAGTAGTTGCATCATCTTCCTTAGCGCGATAGTCGTACTCAGGATTCAAATCGTGCATAACTTCATAAGCTCCCTCGTCATATGCAGTGTTACACCACTCCGCAACATTTCCCGCCATGTTGTATAGACCCCAGCCGTTTGGAGAGTATGATCCTATTGGAACAGTATGAACTCCATTATCATCTGGATAGTCACCGCGCATAGGCTTGAAGTTAGCTAATGGACAACCTAGATAGTTACGTGTGTAAGGACCGCCCCAAGGATACTCTTCATTTGAAAGTCCACCGCGTGAAGCATATTCCCACTCAGCCTCTGAAGGCAAGCGGAAACGCTGAACGAATGTTTCTCCGTTTTGCTGCTTCCACTCATTTAGGATTTGGGTTCTCCAAGCACAGAAAGCTTGACACTGACCCCAAGTAACTCCCACAACAGGGTAGTCATCATAGGCCGGATGCCAGAAATATGTTTCTGTTAAATGTGTATTGTTCGAGTATGTGAAATCATGCGCCCACACCAAGGTGTCTGGATAAACATTGATTTGTTCTTCGATAACAAATTTCGTTCTGTCTGAATTGATTTTAATCGAGTGCAACTGGTCCAATGAGTTCTTTTCGCTAGTTTCTTCATCGCGATTTCCTTTTTTCTTAGCAGCACCTTCGAAGTCAATCCACCAGTAGCGATACTTCAATTTACGTGAATCAATTTCCTTACGATCGTAATACTTGTCAGCCCCTTGAAGGTAGAATTCATCATAAACGATATCGAAAACTTCGTCGTTCTCCATATCAATTTCAGTCTCCCAATCGAGTTTGTAGCCTTTATTGATGAAACGATCCATCTCACGACCGTCTTCACGCTCAGAAATTCCGAATCCCTCAATTTCGTTTTGAGCCAATTGATCTCTCATTAAAGAGTCACGCACCCAAAAAACGAACTGGCGATATTCATTGTTTGAAATCTCATGTTGATCCATGTAAAAAGCCGAAACGGTTACCGTTTTAGCCTTTACAGTCATGCCACCTGCGAGGTCGCGATCGTTATTTCCCATGGTGAAAGAACCGAAATGAATGTAATTCATTCCATAAGGATTCACTTGAACCCATTCCTCGCGAGGGTAAACACCTACTAGTTCTCCAGCTGGTCCAGGATAACATCCTACAAGCAACGAAGACACTAATGCGAAAAACAAAATTGATTTTTTCATGACTTCCTAAATTAATGAGTTAAACTCTGTTGGGTTAAGCTTAACGTTATTATAACTACGTTGGGTTTCATTTTATTGTTACAATAATCGTGGATCACCCGAAATTCTTCGAATTGGGGTTTTTCCAAGATTAAATTCATACGTCAAAAAGAACTCATGTGACCCGGCACTGTAGTTCTTAATCGTACTGAGTGTTACATCATATGAATATCCCATTTTAAATCCGTGTGTGTAAGTATAACGTCCTTGTTGAACGGTATTCAAAGTCATTTGCATTCCTGCCATTGGAATAATTGCATCTCCTGGACGGAAAGCAACTCCACCCCAAAGCAAATTGTTCCATAAAACATTTGCATTGACATCAATAGCCGGTGAAGCCTTCATGTCTGTTTTTACTAAAGCGTTTGTGCGAATAACTAAGCCGTTATTCAAATCGTAATTGTAACCACCCATAACATACAAATGACGAGCAGTTGCAAATCCTAAGTCAGCTAAGCTAGTTGCCGGCAAATGCGTAGCACTTATCCCTGCATAATATTTATTTTTTTGGTAAAACATTAATCCAACATTCGCATCAAAGCCACCCTGCGACAATCCTGTTATTGGTATGTTTGGGTCTGTTGGATCAATTGCAATCCAGTTAGTTCCTAAAGTTTTTGAAAGCATTCCTACTTGAACTCCTGCAGAAAGAATATTGTTGCCAATTGGCAAATGATAAGCTCCGGATAAACGAACGAACTTGTTTTGTTCCTGACCTAAAACTTCTGTCATTGCAGAAAGACCCAACCCAACTGTTCTTCCTCCAGCCTTAACATACCCGTTGTAATTGAATAAATAAGTCTTTGGATCTCGGTCGAAGCCATCCCACTGATCACGGTGAAATGCCTGAATCTGGTGCATGTTATCTATACCAGCGGCGGCCGGATTGAAAGAAATTCGGTCAAACATCCATAATGAGAATTGTGGATCTTGTTGAGCATTTACAGCACCTGCAAGAGAAAACGTTAGGAGAAGAAAATACAGTTTTTTCATCGTTTGTTTCTTTCGTTTAACACTATAACATCTCAACTTGAGATGATACATAGTTTGCTAAAATAGAAAATCTATTCAAAAAAACAAAAAAAACAAGCGGAATTCAACATTTTCTAAAAGATAAACGATTTATTTTCTATGGTTTTCAATAAGTTAGCACATGAAAGATGATAAACTAATTGTTGGAAACCTAAAATTTCTCAAACCAACTTCTGAAAAGTTGTCCACCATCTATCTGGCATTTCTTGTTGGGAAGCCATTACATAGTCGGCGTAGGTGCAGGGCACAACATGATTTCGCACATACTTCTCTTCGGAGCCAGCAGGGTAAGCAACTTCCAACCACCAACGATTCGTTAAATGACTTTTATAAAAGACCAGCTCATCTCCAGAATCGGTTAACAGTACTATGAATTTTTCATATTCTGAAAGTGAGGCAATCGGATAGTCACCTCGGCGCGCATGGTAGCCATCAATGAAACACCAAATCAATTGCGCCGCGAGTTGCGCCGATTGACCACTGTCATCAAGGGAAGGGTTAAACTCATAGAAACCGATGCATGTAAGCTTCTCGCTCATGCCCGCATATTTGCACAGCTGAGCCGCCTCATG
>CAMDFE010000045.1 GCA_945897395.1 Chryseobacterium gleum
GACTGATTTGGTTTGCGTTAATCCGAATCCGTCAGCGTCATTCTCATGGTCGCCTATTGAGCCCATTCTGGGGGGAACAGTATCATTCGAGAACACCTCAATTGGAGGCACAACATACACGTGGGACATTAACGGTCAGGGGGCTTCCGGAGAAGTCGTGACCTATACGGTTCCTTCGGAAACGGATGGTCAGGTTACAGTTTGTTTGGAAGTCGTTGGCCCTGGAGGGTGCATGGACGCTCAGTGTTATACCGTTGTATTAAGTGCGGAGTCCTATATTTTTGTTCCGAATTCCTTTACCCCAGACGACGATGGCACGAACGATGTGTTCGCCCCGGTAATTGTTGGTTTAACAAGTGATTTTAGTTATTCGTTTAAAGTATTTAATCGTTGGGGAGAGGTTATTTTCGAAACGAATGACCCCAAAGATGTTTGGACGGGCAATGTTCACGGAGGAAATTTTTACGGTCAACCCGATGCATATGTATATGAAATAACCCTGCAACTTAGAGCTGGAGAGGTTCCGTTTAGAAAAGTTGGATCGATTATCTTAATTCGATAAAAAGTACCAAAGGATATTCGAAGGCCGCAACTATTTTGTACTTTTGTTAGTCTAATGTTCATAAGGCGAAAACCCCTTATATCTGACCTAACCTGAAAGTTGTGAAAAAAATATTATTTGTCCTTTTTATGGTCATTGTTGCTGTAGTTGCGAAAGCTCAGCCTGGCCCCACCACTTATACACTTAATCCGCAGCCCGTAAACGGGCAGTACTCTACTGGAACTGTTGTAACCTTGTGTTACACTATGACTGGATTTGGAGGTTGCGGCACAGCGGAATGGTTTGAAGGATTTGATTTGAATTTGGGACCGGGCTGGGTGAACGTTGCGCCGGTTACCGCCCCGGCAGATTGTGGCGGCGCTGCAGGAGGCGGACAGGGTTGGATATGGCTTGTAACTAATAATAGTGCCGTTGGTCCGGTTGGTCCGGGATATTTTTACGAAGGTCCAACAGGTCCTATTGACGGAAACCCATCAAATGATTGGGGAGATGCGGGTAATTGTACCTGGAGTTTTTGTGTGAATCTTACCGTCGCCAATACATCGGCGGCAGGAAATTTATCGGTTTCAGTATCTGCGGCTTCTGATGGTTATTGGGGAAGCTGGGGAGGAAACGGATGTGACTACGCAACACCAATAACAGTTCTTCCAATTACAACGACTATTTCAGGAGTTCCTCTTTGTTCAGTGACAGCGACAAATGTATCTACAAATGCCAACAATTGTGCAGGAGCTACGGTAACCCTTAACGCATCGAATGCAACGGGCGCTACCAACTACGCTTGGACAGGCCCCAATGGGTATACAGCAACTGGACAATCCGTTACTATTCCTGCAGCGCAAGTAGCAAATGCTGGAGTATATACGGTTACAGCAACGGGAGCAGCAACGTGTTCAGGTTCTACTACGGTAGTTGTCAATCCTGTACCTCAATTAAATGTAAGCTCTAACGGACCGGTCTGTGTTTGTAATCCCTTGACATTAAGCTCAGGATTAGCCGCCGCCCCCGGCTTGTTAATAGCTTGGACAGGACCAGGGTATGCCGCACTCAATGCAAACCCAACCATTGCTTGTCCAACAGTTGCGAATAGCGGGATCTATACTTGTACCGCCTTGCAAGCGGGTTGTCAAACACAACAAACTGTTGTCGTGTTGGTAAGCCCAACGCCATCAGCTGTTGTAAGTCCGGGAGGAACTTACAGTGTCTGCGCTGGAGCAACCATTCCAACGCAAACAATTACCGGAACACCCGCAAACGCAGTGTTAGGATGGACGAATACTCAACCGGGAATAGGTATTGCTGCAACAGGCACTGGTACTATTCCTTCGTTTACCGCAGTTAATAACACCCCGGCTTCCATTACTTCGGTAGTTACAGTAACACCGACTTTAGGAACTTGTGTGGGAACCCCGAGTACAATTACCATTACAGTTGGGCCGAGCCCAACTATTATTGAGCCTGTATCGAATTTATATTGTGATGGCGCCACATTTGCGGGCGTAGACTGGGGAGCAACACCTTCAAGTACAGTGGTTAACTGGACAAATGACAACCCCTTTAGTGGACTTCCGGGATCCGGACAAGGAAATATTGGAAGTTTTCTTTTAAGTAATCCAACGCTTGGCCAAGCTCTTTCAACTTTTACCGCAACGCCTTCTGTAGGCACTTGTATTGGAGCTCCTGTAACCTTCACTGTTACGGTTGCTGGCAACGGAGACGCAACCATTACTGATATTGGCCCGCTGTGTTCAGATGTCGGTCCGCAGACGATTGTTGCTGCTGATCCAACAGGGACTTGGTCTGGGGCTGGAATCGTTAGTACCTTCGGCAACACTTCAGTTTTTGATCCAACTCTTGTTGGTCCCGGTCAGCACGATATTTATTACAGTATTGCTGGTCAATGTGGCGGTACAGATGGACTCCAAATTGAAGTTGTGAGCGTACCTGCTGCTTTTGCTGGACTCGACTTCAGTATTTGTGAAGGTTTGGATTCCGTGATGGTTGGTTCATTCACCAATTCAACTACAGGAACAGAACAATACACTTGGTCTCCAGCTTTGAATTTAAGCAGTTCAATTATTTCCTCTCCAACGCTAACGGCTGCTTCAACACAAACCTATACACTTACAGTGAACTCTGGAATTTGTGCTTCAAGTGACGATATTGTAGTTACTGTTGTACCACAAAGTGATGCGACAATCATTGCATCAGGCCCTTATTGTGCGGACATTGCAGCGGTGCAGCTTTCTTCTCTCGAGACGGGAGGAACTTGGACTGGAACAGGAATAACCAATTCAGCAAACGGAACATTCGATCCCGCATTGGCTGCCCCCGCAACGCATACTATTACGTATTCTATAGGCGGATTCTGCCCATCAACAGATACTGAAGACTTTGTTGTTTGGTCTGTTCCAGACGGAACGATTACTCCCGCAGGTCCGTTTTGTATTGCAGAACTCCCAATTACATTGGCAGCTGCTAGTCCAGGAGGAACTTGGAGCGGAACTGGAATAAACAATGCTGTTTCAGGAAGTTTCGGAAATGCAACAACAACAGCGAATTCTTATTTGATTAACTACAATACAGGTGGAAACTGTCCGCATGATTTCACGACAACGGTTGTTGTAAATGCGAATTCAAACGCGACTATTAATGCCATTGCTGACATTTGTAACGACGCCCCTGCGGTAACTTTAACGGCAGCACAAACAGGAGGAACATGGTCAGGCCAAGGTGTTGCGGGTTCAAGCTTTAGTCCAGCCGGATTGATACCAGGAACATACACTGTGACCTATAATATTGCTGGCGCATGTCCAGATTCTGATACGCAAGACGTGGTTGTTTTAGCTGTTCCAGACGGAACCGTTACTCCTGCTGGCCCATTCTGTCAAGACGCTTTACCACAGACGCTTTTTGCAGCATCTGCTGGAGGAACTTGGAGTGGAACAGGTATTACAAGTGCTGCAAACGGTACATTCGGCAGTACAACAACACCCGCGGGTAATTATACCATAACCTACACCACTTCTGGTGTTTGTCCTCAGGCTTTTACAGAAAGTGTTGAAGTTGTAGGAAACCTTGATGCAACTATTACAGCTGCGGGACCATTCTGTGAAAATGCAAGTGCGCAAAATTTAACTGCCGCTAATACAGGGGGAATTTGGACTGGCACAGGAGCAATTACAGCTGGAGGGCAAATTTCGCCGACAACTTTGGGTGCTGGTTCCTACACATTTACTTACGACTTAAATAACAGTGGTTGCTTAAGCAATGATGATGTTCAGGTTACAATTAACGCATTGCCGGTACCGAGCTTCTCAACCAGCGCAACCACAGGTTGTTCTCCTTTTTCGGTGAGTTTCACTAATACATCCAATCCGCTTGGAAGTAGCTGTGTTTGGTACCTTGATGGCGCACCTTCAGGAAACGGAAATACATTTAGCAATTTGTTTGAAGGAAATTCATGTTCTGATGTGGGAATAATGATTACAGACGCGGCAGGATGTAGCGCTACGTTGACACAAAACGATGTGGTGTGTGTTGTTTCAAACCCATCAGCTTCATTTTCTTGGACACCCTCAGAACCGACATCGGGAAGCACTGTGTTTTTTGACAACGCTTCACTTGGTGGGGTATCGTACACTTGGAATATCGATGGAACTGAATACACCAGTGAAAATGTAACATTCCTAATTCCAAGCAGTATGGGCGAAACATTTGAAGCCTGCTTGGATGTTGTCGGTGCTGGTGGATGCATGGATGCGCAGTGCTATACCATAAGTGTAAGTACGAGCTCTTATGTATATGTTCCGAATTCATTTACTCCAGACGGAGATGGTAAAAACGATGTTTTCGCTCCTGTCGTAACGGGCTTATCAAGCACATCACGCTACAGCTTTTCAGTATACAACAGGTGGGGCGATTTGATTTTCGACACCGAAGACCCGAATGATGTTTGGGTAGGTGATGTTAATGGTGGAGGTCACTTTGCAGAAGATGGAGCCTACGTGTACGAAATAAAGATTCAGTTCAGTTCGGGAGAAGATCCATTTAAACGAATGGGAACAGTAGTATTGGTTCGTTAACGAATAAGACTTATAAAACCATTGAATTCACGAGCCTCACCGTTCGTGAATTTTGCTTTTATAAGGTACGAATAAACGCCATCAGGAGCGAAATAACCCCCGCTACGCACCTCTCCAATCCAGGGTGAATTTTGATTTTCACTTGAAAAAACAATTTCTCCCCAACGATTAAACACAAGTGTTTCAACTTCTGTCCAGCCGTTGATTTCCGGATACCAAACATCGTTGATTCCATCGCCATTTGGAGTGAAAGAATTAGGAATGAAGACATAAACATTGCAATCGTCAAATTCCATACTCCAGTTGCGAGAAACCGTTTCACATGCATTTGAAACGGTTACCGAATAATTTCCAGATTCATAAAATGGATGTGTTGAAAGTACGCCCCCATCGAACCACAAGAAGTATTCTGCTGTAGCTGAAGTAGCGGTAAGTATTACAGTATCACCCTGGCAATAGGTGTAATTATTTCCAATTGGAATAACAATGGGCTCTAAAAACGAAATAAGTATTGAATCGAAAGCAGTGCAAACCCCGTCTGAATAAGACGCTATGACCAATCCGGGTGAATTTGCTAGATAAGTGGAAGAGAGTGTGCTTCCGTTCCAAGTAACCTGTTCGCTAAAGGAAAAACTCAAACTTGCTCCCGTGCACAAAGTTGTATCTGGCCCAAGGTCGATTGTAGGGGGCGAAACAACGGTTACAAGAGCGCTGTCGGGTATGGGGCAGCCCAAGTAGAAGTATGTGCCGTAGATCATCCCTGAAGCCGAAACAGGAAAGGAGTTGCTTGTTGTTCCATTTCCCCAAAGAACGCTTTGACTCGTTGTGTATGAATAGGGCTGGCCTGCGCATACTGTAACATCTGGCCCAAGATTCCAGTTCGGAAGTGTTGCGATTGACACATTCACAACGTCTGTTAACGAGCACCCGTTGAGTGTTGCCGTTACTTGGTAGTTCCCGGCGTTTAGAGCGCTATAACTGGCAGTTGCCGGACCGTTTAACCATTGCACGGAAGTGAAATTCCCTGAAGCTAATAAGTTTGCGTTAGTTCCCGGGCAAATGACAGTGTCGTTCCCTGCGAAGACAGAAACCGCTAATGGACTAACCACAAAATCAAAAGTCCCTGTAGCCATATTTCCGCAAGCATCGTTCACATATCCGGCAAGGTCGGAGATTGACAAAGTGTAATTTCCGGGAGGAAGATTTCCTAGCGTTGGAATGAGAGTCACAGAAGGGTTTCCAGGCGAGTTAGGAGCAGGCAGTTGAATAGAGTTGATGGTCACGTTTCCCGAAGGACCCGTTAATTGAAAATCTACAGGCTGAATGGAAGTGGTAACAATGTTCTCGTCGAATTCAACCACAACGCCTGGACTGTTGCAGTCGGTGGTGATGTTTAAAATTGTTGGATTAATATCATCGAATAGAGAAGCTGTTGAATTAGAGAAATCAATGGAGTAACCGCTCGAGCTGTTCGACCAATTCATGACAACCAACGCGTATGTTTGTCCGGCTACAACATTTAAATCACCGTTGAAGGTTGGGCCGTTCAAATCGCCTGGGCCATTGGAATTTCCGGACCCTCCGCTTGCAGTGGAAATACCCGTGGGACCTGACCCGAAAAATAGCCCGTATGAATTGCAACTTACTTCTGGCGAAGTGCCGTTCATTATTCCAGCACAACCGTTATCTGTTATGTTGAACATCCCCCAGTCATAGTCTGCATCAATATCCGAAGGGTCTAACACAAATCCCATATTCCCCGATTGGGTTACCGTGAAAGTATACCACATAGAACTTGTCTCAGCGCCGTTGTTGCAGGCTCCTGTTGGCTCGAAAACAGTTCCGAAAGTTGAAGTGGCGTTTGCTTCTGTATAGACGTCTTCACACAACTGAATAGCCCCATTGCAATCGCTAACACTTTGCGCACAGTAGTCTGCAGCGAAAAGCAAAACAAGAACAAGTGAAATGAATGATTTCATGGAAAACAGTTAAGGCAGTCATGCAATTTACAATTTTTTTCTTGCCTTTTGAATAAAGATAATTTTTATGTGGGAATGACCCCGTTGCTTTATAACCTCAGAGACTTTCGCAAAAAGAAAAGGGCCGACGAATCGGCCCTCTTCCACATAAAAAATAAAAATCTTATTGCTTCACAAAACGTTGGTTGCTTGTCCCGTTTGTGTTTTGGTACTGCACGTTGTACACACCGTTTGCAAGATTAGAAACATCAACTTTGGTAGTTCCGTTGTTGAAGTTGTTGAATGAACGCACCATCTGTCCGTTTGCATTAAAGATGGTAATCACACCATTCTCGTTAGCTGGAAGTTGAATGTTCAATTCAGAAGTTGTTGGATTTGGGAAAACGTTGAATGTAGTTTTCGCCATTAGTCCTTCTTCAACACCAACTAGATCAAGTGTTACACAAACATAGATTTGATCGTTGTCTGTAACAGGGTCAGCAGCGTCTTCCGGCTGAACGTGAATCCCCGGTTCGAAATCGCGCTGAACGATTAAGTGAATTTTATCTCCGTATGCGAATGGCGCCATTGAAGCATATACATACTCATATCCGTCTTCGGCAATATCTGGAGTAATGTCTGAAGGTTCAGTCCACGTTGCACCACCGTCATCAGATTTCACTGCGTAAATATGCCTTAGATATTCTGCACCGTTAAAATAGGCTTCATTAACCGCTTGGTATGAGCAGAAAATTGTTCCATCTGCCGCTTCAGCTAATTGAGGATGTGAAGCGGTGCCTGCGTTTCCGTATTGACCAACTTCTGTGATTGAAGCAGGAATAGTTGCGTCGAGATCTGGAGAAACTCCAATTTCAAGAACTTCATTAGCGGGATCAACCATGTTTTCGTTCCAATATGCAATACTTCCTGCTAATGGGAAGTAGCTGTAGGATGAATCAATAACACCTATATCATCGGTATAGAACATTGTTCCGAATGCAGCGTGAGCAGTGCCGCTTGCGTCGATGTATACTGCACCGGCTCCGTCTGAAGAAAGAATAGTATCTTGAAGACCGTCTAATTCGATATCTGTTCCTTGGTCAATAACGTAGTTGTCGATAGGGAAATCCCAGATAGTGCTTCGTGTCCAAGTGCTGCCATTGTCGTTAGAAATCCAGATGTAAGAATCTTGAAGCTCACCGAAAGAAGCAATTGCAATTTTATTTCCACGAGCGTAAATAGCATAAGCGTCTCCAGAAAAACCGCTTACCAACGATGTATCTTCCTCACCGGGAAGTAACGCTTCTGTCAAATCCCATGGTGCACCGCCGTCGGTTGAACGGTTGTATAAGATAGGACCAGTCATTCCGTTGGTGAATGCACCGGCATTAGGATCTGCCAAACATACCATGTGAATGCTGTTTCCATCAGCACCACCTGCAACTGCACGTGGCCAAAACATTGCAAATCCTGAAGGCGTTGGCACAATAGAGTTTACCCATGTTCCAGTTCCAATTGCAGGGCGCGTCCATACTTTAATTCCTGCAGAACCGCTGTGGTTCATCAAGACTTCAGAACCGTTTGCCGGGTGCATCAAAGATGTCCATCCCACACGCATGCTTTCAACACGTTGTGTGATATCATCTTGCCAAACACCTGCTGTGCGATAGTTGTATCCAGTTCCGCGGTCAGGGTAAGTGTCAGAAGAATTTGTTGCACTGAAAGTGAAGCATGCCGCAACTCCGGCGTCATCAGCAATGATACGGTTTTGAATACTGCCGTTGGTTTGCAAGTCGTAAATAGAGGTTCCTACATACTCTTCCACTTGAACCAGACTCTTAGCAGTAGAAACGGCATAGGGAGCTTTGCATTTTTGTGAAGGAGTATCACCAACTGTTGTGTTGGTGTAGGGGTTGAATTTAGCCGCCTTATTCTCAGAGGCAGACATTTTGGTTGGAATTTGCTGAGCGCTTGCGCTAAGGGCAATTCCCATAACCAATGTAAAGTAGAGTCTTTTCATAGTGGTGGTTTAGTTTAGCGAACTAATTTAGCAAAAATTGGTTTCAATTTGCAGAACAAAGAAAAAAAATATGAAGGCGATAATTATAAATATTGGAGACGAACTTTTGATTGGTCAAACCATTAACACGAATGCAGCGTGGATGGGGCAATACCTCAATAGCTTCGGAATTGAAGTGGAATCTTCGCTTTGCATTTCTGACAAAGGGCCTGTGATCTATAGTGAAATTGACAATGCCTTGAAAAAGGCAGAGGTGGTTGTAGTAACAGGAGGTTTGGGACCAACGAAAGACGATATAACGAAGCATACAATGTGCGAACTTTTTCAAACGGAATTAGTCATGCACGAGCCGAGCTACTTGCGCGTGAAGGCATTTTTCGAAATGCGCGGGCTGCCATTTTTGAAAATGAACGAGCAGCAAGCGCTGGTACCACAGGCTTGTACAGTTTTAGAGAATATGGTAGGAACTGCCAACGGCATGTGGTTCGAGCGTGACGGACATGTTTGCGTTTCGCTTCCGGGAGTTCCTTTTGAGATGAAGTATTTGATGGAACACGAGGTTGTTCCGCGAATTCAACAAAAATTCGAACTGCCAAAAATTGTACATAGAACGATATTAACGCAAGGCGTGGGAGAGAGTTTTATTGCAGATCTTTTAACTGACTGGGAAAATTCATTGGCCGCGGAAGACATTCATTTAGCATACTTGCCTTCCCCTGGAATGGTGAAGTTGCGAATGTCAATTTATGGCGGTGCTGAGGAAACTATTCTTCTTGAGCGCATCCAAAGAAAAGAAGCTGAACTGCACGCCCTTGTGGGG
>CAMDFE010000046.1 GCA_945897395.1 Chryseobacterium gleum
GAAAATCGCTAGCGGCGAACTCGTGATTGAAGCCGACGTTGTATTGTCTGCTGCCGGTGTGGTTGCAAACATTGAAAATATTGGATTGGAAGATGTGGGTATTGTTACCGACAAAGGGAAAATCATGGTAGACAAATACTACCAAACAAACATCCCTGGTTATTATGCAATCGGAGATTGCGTTCCTGGTCAATCGTTGGCTCACGTAGCGAGTGCAGAAGGAATTACTTGCGTTGAAAAAATTGCAGGACACCACCCACAAGCTATCGATTACAACAACATCCCAGGCTGCACCTACTGCTCTCCAGAGATTGCAAGCGTCGGATACACCGAGAAGGCGGCGAAGGAAGCCGGATACGAATTGAAGATTGGTAAGTTTCCATTCAGTGCATCAGGAAAGGCAAGTGCAGCTGGACACAAAGACGGTTTCGTGAAATTAATTTTCGATGCGAAGTACGGCGAATTGTTAGGCGCGCATTTGATCGGAGCAAACGTTACCGAAATGATTGCAGAATGTGTAGCATTGCGCAAGTTGGAAACAACAGGAATGGAATTGGTGAAAACCATTCACCCTCATCCAACCATGAGCGAAGCCATTATGGAAGCGGCAGCAGCTGCTTACGGCGAGGTGATTCACTTGTAAGAATACTATGAAAAAATACGTTGTTGCACTCTTGAGCTTCTTGTTCATTTCGCAGTTGACCTTTGGTCAGGCGGGAGGAACAAGTTGCTCAAATGCAGTGACGCTAACTTGCGGACAGGCAATAGGAGGAATTACGCTGGGTGTTCTTCCAGATAATTTCGATTCAGGAAATTTTGAAGGAACTGCTGGTCAGTTGTGGTACACGTTCACTCCGCTTGGAAGTGGAACGGTTGAAGTAAGTCTTTGTAACAACAACACCAATTACGACACACGCGTTCATGCGTATTCGGGAAGTTGTGGAAATTTAGTTTTTATTGCAGAAGACGATGACGCTTGTGTGAATCCTGTTTTCGCAAGTGATTTGGTGTTTACAGTTTCTGCTGGAATAACTTATTACGTTCGGGTAGGAGGAAGCTTCACCAATGCGGGAACTTACGAAGGGACCTTCTCATGTAATTTGTCTATTCTCGGCTGTACGAATCCGCTGAGTTGTAATTTCAATCCGATTGCAAATACTAACGACGGGTCGTGTGACTTCGCTTCGTGTTACGGATGTAAATACGCGAACGCGTTGAACTTCGATCCGACGGCAACGTTCGACGATGGTTCTTGTTTCTTTGCTGCGGTGATTCCCGGATGCACGAACAGCGTAGCTTCGAATTACAATAATTTGGCAACGGTAGATAACGGAACGTGTTTGTATGCGGGTTGCACGAATGCTTCGGCGTATAACTTCAATCCCGTTGCGAATGTCGACGACGGCAGTTGTGATTTAATTGGAACGTGCTTCGGCGACATGAATCAAGATGGTGTTATTACCATCGAAGACGTTATGCTATTCATAGCTACGTTCGGAACGAACTGCAATTAGTTTTGTCCTGCTTCAAAAATTTCAGTAGCTTTTTCTATGGCGTAATCTATTTCTTCTTTTGTCGTGTAGCGAGAAAAAGAGAAACGGACAGCGGGCTGTCCTTCGCGCAACGCGTCAATGCCGTCTAATACGTGGCTCCCTTTGGTTGCGCCGCTGCTGCAAGCGCTTCCGCCCGAGGCGGCTATTCCTTCAAGATCCAACAAGAACAAAAACATGTCGTTGTTTTTTGTAGGTGGAAAGGTGGTACTAAGAACGGTGTATAAACTTTCGGTGCTTTCCGATTGTCCGTTGAACACAATTCCAGGGATACGTTTCTTCAATGCAGCAATCATATACTGCTTCAATTCGCTCACATGCGCGCGATGCTCTTCCACTTCGCTGAAGGCAATATCCATGGCTTTTGCCATACCCATAATGCTTGCAGTGTTTTCTGTTCCGCCGCGCATACCACGTTCTTGTCCACCGCCAGTAATATCTGCGTATCCCGGAATGTTCTTCCGGATAAAAATAAATCCAACTCCTTTCGGGCCGTGGTATTTGTGCGCAGCAGCGTTAAGAAAATGAATGGGTGTTTCTTTTAAGTTGAAACGATAATGCCCCATCGTCTGAACCGTATCGCTGTGAAACAATGCGCCCTGTTCTACGCACATTTCCGCAACTTCTTTAAGCGGCAAAATATTCGCAATTTCATTGTTGCCATGCATAAGTGTAACATACGTTTTCACGCCGTCGCTCAAGGTGTTTTTTAAATCGTCTAGATCAATGCTTCCATCTTCTGTCAATGCCACCCAATGCAAAGAAACCTTTCCTTCTTCTTCCAGTTTTTCTGCCGGCTTAACAATGGCGCTGTGTTCAATTTTTGAAGTGATGATACGCGTGCATCCCATGTCGCGAACAGCAATGTGCATGGCCAAGTTATCGGCTTCGGTTCCTCCGCTAGTGAAATAAATTTCTCCGGGTTCGCAATTCAAATGCTTCGCAATAGAGCGACGAGCCGTTTCAATCTGCGTCTTTACTTTTCTTCCGAATGAATGGGTGGAAGAGGGATTCCCGAATTCTGTTCGCAAGAAATTCGTGATAACATCTACCACTTCAGGAGCAACAGGAGTGGTTGCTGCGTTATCTAAATAAGCTTTCATTCAGCAGAAGGAATGTGTTGTTTTATTTGTTGAATCAATACCAGCGCTTCCTCGAGTGTGGGTGCTTCCGCATAAATGCGAACAATAGGTTCCGTGTTACTCTTGCGCAAATGCACCCATCCGTTCGAAAAGTCAACCTTCACTCCATCAATGGTATTTACTTTTTCATGTTGAAATTCTTTCACAACGGTGGCTAAAATTCCATCTACATCGAGACTCGGACTTAATACCACTTTATCCTTAATCATTTGATACGTCGGATAGGTAGCACGCATTTCAGAAACAGAATTGAAGTTCTTCGCCAGGTGCGTTAAGAACAACGCTATTCCAACCAAGGCATCTCTTCCGTAATGCGTTTCCGGATAAATAATACCACCGTTTCCTTCTCCGCCGATTACGGCTCCAATTTCTTTCATCTTCGCAACAACGTTCACTTCGCCCACGGCTGAAGCTTCGTAGCGTTGTCCATGCTTGTGGGTCACATCGGCAAGTGCGCGACTACTCGAAAGATTACTCACGGTTGGACCGGGAGTAATGCCAAGCAGATAATCTGCAATGGCAACAAGCGTATATTCTTCGCCAAACAAACTTCCGTCTTCACAAACGAATGCGAGACGATCTACATCTGGATCAACGACAATTCCTAAATCACACTTCTCTTTTTTTACAATGGCAACTATGTCTGTAAGATGCTCTGCCAGCGGCTCTGGATTGTGCGCGAATTGTCCGTCGGCTTTGCAGTGAATGGGAACAATATTCTCAATGCCCAACGCATCTAACAATGCTGGGACATAAATTCCTCCAGAAGAATTAATTCCGTCAACCGCTATCTTGAATTTTTTATTTGCAATGGCTTCAACATCTATGGTATTTATTCCAAGAATATGTTGAATGTGCGCTTTCATGAAATGGCGTTCTTCAATGCTGCCCAATTCATCTACGGTGCAAAAAGCGTAATCATCTGCATCTGCTCTGCGAAGAACTTCTTTTCCCTCGTCGCCAGAAATGAACTCTCCTTTTTCATTGAGCAATTTCAATGCGTTCCATTCTTTTGGATTGTGACTATCGGTAAGAATAATTCCTCCGTTCGCTTTGCTTTCCGTAACAGCCCATTCCACCGTTGGAGTCGTCGAAAGCCCAGCGTCTAGAACGTGAATTCCCATTCCAACCAAGGTATTCATTACAAGGTTTTGAAGCATCTCTCCGCTAATGCGCGCATCTCTTCCAACTACAATTGAAATATGTTGTTTGTTGTTTCTATGTTGAAGAAAAGCAGCGAAAGCCGCTGTGAATTTCACAGTGTCGAGCGGAGTTAAGTGTTCACCCGGAACAGCTCCAATGGTTCCGCGAAATCCGGAAATAGATTTTATTAAGGTCATGTCTTTAAAATATCTTGTGCAAAGATACTTCACCCAAAGAGTTAAACTTCGTTCTTTGTGGAATGAATGACTAGGCCCATTTTACCTGTCCTCTGACGAAGCGGGTAGATGAAAATTAAATTGATTAAGTTTGTAAGTAATCCTTTCACGATTCGCTCGCGGAAGAAACCTGAAATAATTGAAGAAATCTGTTTGGCGTGTTATCCTAGTTTCTCTAGCTTTGCTTGGTGGAGTGGCTTTTATGTTTACTCTTCTTTCTCCGAAGAAAAAGCAAACGGAATTTGAACAAGATCCAAATTTGCCCCAATTGGTGAACCTAGATTTAGACAGTATTCGCTCAAGAGGAAAACTGATTATTCTTACTGAAAACAGCTCGTCAACCTATTATCTCTACAAGGAAGAACCGAAAGGTTTCGATTATGAATTGGCCAAACAGTTTGCGAAATTTTTAAAGGTGAAGTTGGAAGTACGTGTGATTGAAAATCTCGACAGTATGTTCGCAATGCTTTATCGTGGTGAAGGAGATATCATCGCTTCGAACCTCACGATTACAGAGCAGCGCAAACGATTCTTAGCCTTTTCTCCGCCAATTTACCAGACCAAACAAGTCTTAGTTCAACGAAGAGATACATCGAATAAATTACTTGAAAACGGAATCGTTGTTCACGGAATAAATGAATTGGATCGCTTGCCTATTCATGTGCATGCGTATTCTTCGTTTTATAGAAAGCTTGAGGAAATAGCGAAGAATACAGGATTGAATCTTCAAGTGATTGAAGCAAGCGGGAAGGTGGGAACCGAAGAATTGCTTCAAGAAGTGGCGAGCGGTGCGGTACCCTCAACAATTACAGATAAGAGTTTAGCATTTTTAAGTTTTGAAGATTATCCGAATCTAGATATGTCTGTCGAATTAAGCGAAGACGAAGACATTGGCTGGGCTGTTCGTCCAAATGCTTACTTGTTGCAAGAACGCTTAAATGCTTTTATAGCCGGAAAAAACGGAAGTCGTTTTATTAGTAAACTTTACCGCAGATATTTTGGTCGTGCTGAAGAGAACTGGTCGGGTGGGGTGCAGCGATTCTTTTCCATGCCTCCTGTTCAGGCCGGAGCTCTTTCGCCATTCGATTCATTGTACAAAGCGCACGCGCCTATTGTAGGTTGGGATTGGAGATTGCTAACTGCTCTAAGCTTTGTAGAATCTGGATTTAATCCGAATGCAGAATCGTGGGCGGGTGCTCGCGGACTCATGCAACTGATGCCCGCCACTATAGCAAAGTACGACGGGGATACACTCTGTCCGCCTGACAATAACATTCAATCAGGTGCGAAGTATTTACACAACTTAGATAATTTTTGGGCGCAAAGAGTGCGCAATCCTGAAGAGCGAATAAAATTTATCTTGGCCAGTTATAATTGCGGGCCAGGTCACATTCTGGATGCCATGTGCATTGCAAAACAAATCGGAAGGAACGACACGTTATGGGAAGGACATGTTGCAGACGCATTAATGCTCAAAGCTCAACGACAGTATTACGCGATGTCGTGCGTGAGGCACGGATATATAAACGGGGTAGGGCCGGTGAATTTCGTAAATAAGATCTTGGCCATTTTTGAGCATTATAAATTGTCGACAAAATGAAAAACATTTTCATTGCACTTCTATTTTCTTCTGTTTTGTTTTCGTGCAAGGAAGAATCGACTAATTTTAAAATCAGCGGTCGAACGAATGATGCTTCTTCAGGAATAGCATTGCCTTATGTCGGTGTTTCAATAGAACAGAAGGCGCTTGTAAATGGGGTTCTAACCAATTATTTTTTAGAATCAGACGCAACACAATCCGATATCAATGGAAATTATTCGTTGGAATGGAAGAAGGAAAACATTGTTGAGGCGAGGCTTGTGGTGTCAAGAGAGTTTTATTACGGAAAAGAAATAACCGTTTCTCCTGATCAGCTTCGAAATGAAGTTGCAGTGGAAAAAGACATTGCATTGTGGCCACAATCAAGTGTGAATGTCACGCTCACAAACGCTACAGGTGCAAGCGCCATTCAATTCAATTGGGTCAATGCGAATTTCGAATGCGCATGCTGCTCTAACGAGGTGAAGACATTCAATAATTTATCTGACACGACATTTCAGTGCAATGTATACGGAGGGAAGTGGATCAAATACAATTGCGTAGCCAATGGAAGTTCAGGTTCGAGCTTTCTTCTTGACAGTTTGTATGCGATGCCTTTTCAGTCAAATAATTTGTTCATTAACTTGTAGAAGTTGGTGAATTGATGACTAATTTTCAAGTTGAAATTTTATAGCTATGAAAAAGTCAGTTTCAGTATTAGTATTTATTCTTTTATTTGGTTGGTCTGCGCAAAGCCAAGTTACCCTGCCTCGCAATCTAACTCCGCAAGAAATTGAGCAAATTGCTCATGGTGATTTTTCAATTGTAAATTCCGATAGAGGAATTGCATCGCCACCGCCCTTCACCAACATTCGTGCAATGGCCGAATGGGAAGAGATTCAATGCATAACAATTTCATGGATTTCTTACCCTTCCATTTTAAAACAAATTGTTGCAGCTGCGCGTACTCAAACACTTGTGATCATTCTTTCTGAAGACGTTGCAGCAACGCAGGCCTACTTGTATGGAACAGCAGGCGGACCAGCATTTACAGATTTGAACAATGTGATTATTCTTCCTGCGAATTATGATTCAGTTTGGATGCGCGATTATGGCGCGAACCCTGCCTACTCCAATGAAGTGGAAGATTTGTTCTTAGTCGATTGGATTTACAATCGTCCGACAAGACCAAACGATAATTCTTCTCCGCAATACATTGCCGATTACTTAGGCCTTAACATGTACACAACTACAGCTGCTCCCGATGATTTAGTAAACACAGGAGGAAATTGGATGAGTGATGGTTTCGGAACAGCAATTATATCAGAACTTGTTTTGGAAGAAAACGCTGCAGGAAATCCTTACGGAGTTACAGCAAAAAACGAAGCTGAAATAGATGCAATTACAGAAACCTATCTTGGTGTAGACAGGTACATTAAAATGCCGACGCTTCCATTTGATGGTATTCATCACGTTGATATGCACATGAAATTAATTGACGAGCAGACCTTGCTTGTGGGTGAATATCCTGCTAACATTTCAGACGGTCCCCAGATCAATGCAAATATGGACTATGTGGTTTCTAACTTCATGAATAAATGGGGAGAGCCATACAAGACCGTTCGTATTCCTATGCCTCCTAGCGTTGCGGGAAATTGGCCAAGTTCGAATCCTCCATCGTCATACCGAACCTACACCAATGCCGTTTTCGTGAACAAGATGGTTATTCTTCCGATTTACCGCGAGCAATACGATAGCACAGCGTTGCGCATTTGGCAAGAGATGTTACCTGGATACCAGATTGTTGGTATTGACTGTGATAACAACCCCGATAACATCATTTCTGCGAGTGGCGCGATTCACTGCATCACCCATAGCGTAGGTGTTGCCAACCCGCTTTTAATTAGTCACAATCCCCTTCAAGATACTGACAACACAACAACCGATTACAGTGTTGTAGCATACATGAACCACCGCGACGGTGTTGCTGCTGGCAGAATGTATTGGAAGACTGCCTTAACAGGCGCATACACGCAAGTGAACATGGTGAATATTGGAGGCAACAACTGGGAAGGATTTATTCCCGCACAGCCTGCTGGAACACGCGTTTATTATTATGTTGAAGGAGAAGCTTCGACTGGAAAAGTTCTTCAACGCCCTATTGCTGCGCCTGAAGGTTATTGGAGTTTCGATGTATTTGCTGGAAATGTTGTGAACGAAGAAGCTTTCCAATTTTCACGTCTTTATCCGAATCCAGCAAGTGAAATGACTTGCGTGGAATTCAGTGTTCGCGCTTCGCAAAAAGTGAGGGCATACATTCTAGATGCTCAGGGAAGAAGAGTGGAAGAAATTTATTCAGGTGTTTTATCGCCGGAGCAATCTAAATTATTTTTCAATGTATCGGCTTTCCCACAAGGTGTATATTTCGTTCAGGTGATTGGCGAAAGAGGAGTTTACAGAACCCCATTTGTCGTAAAATAAATGTCCAACAACAGAAGAAAGTTTTTAGGTCAGCTAGTTGCGACTGGAGCTCTATTAGGGATGTCTCCAGCTCTTTTTTCATTCAGTGAAAAAAAGAAAAAGCCAGCAGAAAAGGTACGTTACACCAAAGGACTTGTCCTTTCAACTTGGGATCACGGCATTGTTGCAAACGATGCGGCTATGGATGTTTTGAAGAAGGGAGGTAACGCGTTGGACATGGCAGAAATGGGAGTTTGGAAGATTGAATCTGATTTAACCGGACTGAGCGTAGGACTTGGCGGATTGCCCGATAGAGAGGGAAGAACGACATTAGATGCGTGCATTATGGACTGGCAACACAAGGTGGGGTCAGTAGCTTTTGTTCAAGGTTTCGAGCATCCGATTTCAATAGCGCGTGCGGTTTTGGAAAAGACACCACATGCTATGATTGTGGGAAAAGGTGCAGAACAATTCGCATTGGAACAAGGGTTCAAATACAATGATTACGTGAATCCCGAGGCACACAAGGCCTGGAAAGAATGGTTGAAGACTTCGCAATACAAACCAATTATTAATATTGAAAATCACGATACCATTGGCCTGCTAGCTATGGATTATGAAGGACGTATTTCCGGGTCGTGCACCACAAGCGGATTATCATACAAACTTCACGGAAGAGTGGGAGACAGCCCAATTATTGGAGCAGGTCTTTATATTGATAATGAAGTTGGAGGAGCCACTTGCACAGGTCTTGGTGAAACCGTTATTCGTTCGTGTACTTCTTTCTTGGTTGTTGAACTCATGCGTCAAGGCGCTAGCGCGCAAGAAGCGTGTGAGGAAGCAATAGCACGATTGAAATCGAATAACGCGTTTATGGTAGACGAGTATCAAGTCGGTGTGTTAGCAGTTGATAAGGCCGGTGATATCGGAGGGTACGGATTACGAAGTGGATTTACTTATGCGTTGTGCAAAGACGGTAAGAATGAAATGTTCACCGCCGGATCGCTTATTCGCTAGTGCATTATTTTAAAAACCAACTCACGCATAATGTCGCCGTGCGACATGCTGTTTCCCTTTAATCCCTTGAGCTGCTCATCTGCATCTCTAAAGTATTTGATTATGCGTTCAGATTTCCCTGGAGAATAATTTTTTTCTCCTTCTTTATAGTTCTGAGCTGCGTAATAATTAACGCCTAATTCTTTGTATGCAACGTCTTTGTTGGTGCTGTTTTGAATCACACACAGCTTAGCAAAAAAGCTATACAGTGCAGGAATGATTTGAAACAACGGATGATCTTTCGGGTTTTTCTCGAAGAAGTTAAT
>CAMDFE010000047.1 GCA_945897395.1 Chryseobacterium gleum
GTGCGATCAACAATAGCATTCAATTTCTCTTCAGAAATTAATTCAGTAACTGGAATTCCACCAACTGTGGTATAACGAGGAAGCGGAACCATAGTGTCTCCATGTCCACCCATTAACACCGCTTGAATGTCTTTTGGAGAACAGTTCAATTCAGATGCAATGAATGCACGGTAACGCGCAGTGTCCAAAATACCAGCCATTCCAAATACTTTCTTGCTATCAACTTTAGCAGCAAGGAATGCGCAGTAAGTCATAACATCAAGTGGATTAGAAACAATAACAATGATTGCATCTGGAGAATACTTGACAATATTTTCAGTAACGCTTTTCACGATGCCCGCATTGGTAGCGATCAAATCATCACGACTCATTCCTGGTTTTCTTGGTAATCCGCTGGTGATTACAACAACATCAGAATTAGCAGTAGCCGCATAATCATTGGTACTTCCAACAGTTCTGCTGTCGTAAAGATTAATGGGTGCAGTCTGCCAAATATCAAGCGCCTTGCCTTCAGCAAAGCCTGGCTTAATGTCCAACAAAACAATTTCGTTAGCAATTTCACGATGCGCTAATACATCGGCACAAGTAGCGCCAACATTACCAGCTCCAACAACGGTTACTTTCATGGGTTCAAATTTTAGACTGCGAAATTAGTGAATCTAATTTCGTGTTGAAAATGATTTTTGATTTAAAACGGAGATATAATCTTTTGGCCTAATTTTCCGTTGTGAAAGAAATCTAATTTTTCGAGTATGAATCTGAATGTGAAAGGTGGTTTTTTGATATTCTTGCTTTGCTTGAACATGCTCAACGCAATTGCTCAGGCGCCCGGTACCGTTTTTCCTGCGGGAACTTTTGGGGTCGATTATAATTTATTCAACGCAAGCAACAAGCGTGAGGGAGTTTGGATACGTGTGTACAAGTCGAACCCTAAGGTGATGTACTATAAAGGGAGTTTCAAAAACGGAGTTCCAATAGGGGTGTTTGAATTTTACAACGAAAAGGGATTGCTCAAATCAACCGTAAACCACATTCAAGACACTACCATAAACGACGTGGTGAATTACTATGCAGATGGAAAAACATTAAACAGCAGGGGCAGATATGTGGGAAAGGTGGTTGCTAGAAAATGGGAAAGACAAAAACAAGGTAAGTGGGAGTTCTTTGATTCGGATGGAAGATTGATTCGCTTCGAAAATTATATGGACAATTTATTGAACGGAGAATCAAAAGTGTACTACGCTAACGGTCAGGTTTCTCATGAAATGATGTACTCGGGAGATAAAATGAATGGTTCATTTACAGAATTCACGGTTGAAGGAAAGGTGAGCAAAAAAGGTGGCTACAAGAATGGGATTTACGACGGAAATATCGTTGTGAATTATGACAGCGGAAAGAGGAAGGAGGAGGGAAAGTTTGTGAATGGAGTGCGCGACGGAGGATGGAATTTTTATCTTGAAACAGGACTTCCTGAATTAACGATTTGGTTCAAGGAGGATAAGATTGAAAAGAAACACTATGCCAATGGCACTTTCCAAACATTCTATGATTCAGGTATCCCGCAGTCTGAATACACGTACAAGAGCTACAACAAAGAGGGCGCTTTTATTGAATATTACGATAAGGGTGCCTATGAACAAATACCCGCTTCTCCAGAGGACGTTGCTCAAGGAATTGCGTTTCGAGAGCAATTGAAAGGAACCCAGGCTAAGCAAAAAGGCAAATACCTAAATGGTCAATTGAACGGAGAAGTTTTGTACTACAAAATTTCAGGAGAGCTAGAGAAGACAGAGGTTTATGAAAACGGAACATTGAAAGAAACGAAATAGATTTATGGAGAAATATTACAAGATACTTTTAATTCTGACTCCTTTTTTGTTTGTGAACGGGCTATGCGCTCAATCTTCTTACAACACTTATTTCGTGCAATTCACAGACAAAGAGAACTCAACTTTTTCACTTTCAAATCCGAGAGAATACCTCTCAGAAAAGGCTGTCGAGAGAAGAATTAGAACAGGAGTAGGTTTCGATTCGCTCGATCTACCTGTCAATGCAACTTATATACAGCAAGTTCTTCAACAAGGAAATTCAAATTTGTTGTTGAAGAGTAAATGGTTCAACTCAATTACCGTAGAACTTTTAGACACTGCAATTGCTGCAGATTGGAAACAACAAATAGAGGCCCTTCCATGTGTTTTTCAAGTGAAGTCATTGCCAAGTATTCCACTTGAAAAGATTTCGATTCATAAAGGAACGCAGTCTGAAGAGGGAATGGTTTCAGATGATTTTTACGGCCCGAGTTTCCGTCAGACCGAAATGTTAAACGGACACCTGCTGCACCAATTGGGATTAAACGGAAAAGGAATGGATATAGCGGTGTTCGATGGCGGATTCAGGTATGCTAATGTATTGCCCGCCATGGCGCATCTTTTTGAAGAAGGGCGGATTATTGAAACGCATGACTTACTGAATTTAACTTCACCGAATGTATTCGATGCTTCTACACACGGAACGATGGTACTCAGTCACATGGCTGGGATCATGCGAGATTCACTTTACGGAACAGCAGTTGAAGCCAATTATTATCTGTTTCAAACAGAAGATGTTTTTCGTGAAGTTCGATTGGAAGAAGATACTTGGATACAAGCTGCTGAATGGGCAGACAGTATTGGAATAGATGTGATAAATTCAAGTTTAGGATATTCATTATTCGATGAGGATTACATGAATTACTCACCTTCAGATATGAATGGATCTACAACTCGAATTTCTCAGGGGGCTGAAATCTGTGCGTTAAAAGGAACTCTTGTTGTAAACAGCGCTGGCAATAGTGGCGATGATCAATGGCATGTCATTACAGCTCCTTCAGATGCTGAACATGTTCTGTGTATTGGGGCAGTTGACTTAAATGGCACACATGCTTCCTTTTCAGGATATCACCCACCAGGCTTGAACGATGTCAAACCAAACATCGTCGCCATGGGAAGGCAGACGGTATACGCAGCCTCAGATAGTACAATTGCGAGGGGAAACGGCACTTCTTTCAGTTCTCCAATCATTGCTGGAATGGCAGCAACATTGTGGCAGGCCTTTCCAACAGCCTCTAATATGGAAATTTTTAACGCAATTGAAGAAAGTGCAAGTTTGTATTCAACACCGAATGATTCTATGGGATACGGTATTCCTGATTTCTGGAAGGCTTTTGTGAATCTGTCAAACCAAATATACAGTCAACCGAATGAACATTCGGTCCTTGTCTTTCCTCAGCCTTCAGACGGTCAATTCGAAATTCGTGTTGAAGGAAATTTCCCGGATACAAATAACTATCACTACCTCTACGACAGTAGCGGCAGGTCTCTTAAGTATTACAAATGGGATTACAACTACAGTGAGCCATGGGCAATCTACCATTTAGATTTGACAACTCAGCCGGTTGGACAGTATTATTTTGTAATTGAATCTTCAACAGGAATTCAAGTAATTCCCCTTCAAAAAAAATAAAATGAAAAAAACGTTACTTTTTGTTTTTGCTTTCTTCTCAATCGGATTCTCTTTCGCGCAAGGTCTTGGACATACCACATTGACCTTCACGGATGCTACGAGAAACAATCGCCCTATTCCTTGCGAAGTTTATTATCCAGCGACTTCAGCCGGAGACAATACAACTGCTTTAGATCCCGCGTCTTTGGGGCTGAATGGGTTTCCAGCAATTGCGGTTGGACATGGTTTCGTTATTGGAGCAGCAAACTATGATTTAATTGCTGAACAGTTGATTCCATTTGGATTTGTAGTTGCATTAGTAAATACTGAAACAGGATTTGCCCCAAGTCATGAGAATTTTGGTTTGGACTTGGCATTTGTAACGCATGCCCTTCAACTCGAATCTCAAAATTCATCTTCAATTTTGCACAACATCGTGCATCAAGAAAGAGAAGCTATAATCGGACACAGCATGGGAGGAGGAGCAGCGTGGATAGCAGCGGCGTCAGACCCGTTAATTGATGCAATAGTGGGTTTGGCCCCAGCAGAAACTAATCCGAGTGCTATTGCTGCCGCGGCCTCGGTAAATTGCAATACACTTGTTTTTTCAGGAAGTGACGATTCTGTTACACCTCCTGCGGATAATCATCAGCCCATTTACGATGGGACCAGTGCAGGTTGTAAAACGTTCGTTTCATTAACCGGAGGTTCGCATTGCGGGTACATAGATGCAGGTACATTGTGCGATTTTGGAGAACCGTTGGGTGGAAGTTTACCCAGAGCGGATCAGCAAGAGGCTTATCTAACTTTGATGACAGCTTGGCTTCGTTATTTTTTAAATGCGGAATGTGTTGAAGCGCTATACACCGACTATGTAACATCGCATTCCTTTGTCGTAGCAGACCCGCTGGCAGCATGCATGCTTTGTGGAAATGTCGATGATTCAAATAAAATTGGAATGCGCATGTCGCCCAATCCTTCCAACGGTTCTTTCGAGGTGCAGTGGAAAGAAGGAGCTTTCCAAAACATAGAAATTTTGGACGTTACCGGGAAAATTATTTGGCGTGAAAAGGTTCTTCAACAACATCGCGTGAAAGTAAATGAAGCACTTTGTTCTGGTATTTATTTGGTGAAACTTTCCAATGAAAAGTCAAGTGTTATACAAAAACTAATAGTGAATTAAGAAACGAATAACCCCGCAAGTGCGGGGTTATCTTTGTGCGCCCACCTGGGCTCGAACCAGGGACCCACAGATTATGAGTCTGTTGCTCTAACCAACTGAGCTATAGGCGCGGGACGGCAAATTTAAGAATAATGCATCTTTGTACAACATGAAAACATTCATAAAAAACATAAAATCACTCTACGGAACTCATTCTCAGGAAGTATCATCTGTTAAGGGTGCGAATATGAATGTGCTCCCATGTATTGAAAATGCTTGGTTAGCAGTTGATAACGGAACCATCGCAGCTTTCGGTTCCATGGACGATTTCGATGGGATTGAAGATTGGAGAGATTTAACAGTCATTGATGCTGCTGGAAAATTTGTTCTTCCGGGTTGGTGCGACAGTCATACACACACGGTGTTCGCGGCTTCGCGTGCCGATGAGTTTGAAGATCGTTTAAACGGATTGACATACGAGGAAATAGCAAAGCGTGGTGGTGGTATTTTGAATAGCGCGAAGAAACTCGCTTCTATGAGTGAAGAAGAGTTGTTCGTCGCTGCGTTTGAACGATTGAATGTGATGATGAGCGCGGGAACTGTCGCAGTAGAAATTAAAAGCGGATACGGCTTAGATGAGGCAAATGAACTCAAGATGCTTCGTGTCATTAAGCGATTGAAATCGGAGCATCCCTTAGAAATTAAATCTACCTTTCTTGCGTTGCACGCTATTCCATTTGAATATAAAGATCGAGTAGATGAGTTTGTAGATCTCATGGTGGATCAAGTCCTTCCGAAAGTGGCTGCTGAAGGTCTCGCAGATTTTGTAGATGCGTTCTGCGAGGAAGGATATTTCTCTGTAGCGCAAATGAATCAATTAATAGACGCTGCTCAAGAGTTAGGTATTCCTGCTAAGGTGCACGTAAATCAATTTAATGTCATTGGTGGAGTAGATGCCGCGGTCAAGCGAAATGCGCGCAGTGTTGATCATTTAGAAGAACTAAATGATGAAGATGTAAATATTCTGTTGGAAGGAAATACAATGCCCGTATCACTTCCAGCGTGTTCATTCTTTCTGCGAATTCCATATACACCAGCGAGAAAAATAATCGATGCCGGTTTACCAATCGCTTTAGCAACCGACTTCAACCCTGGATCTTCGCCTTCAGGCAATATGAATTTCGTGAACAGTCTCGCTTGCATTCAGCAACGTATGTTGCCCAATGAAGTCGTTAATGCATCAACATTAAACGGTGCCTTCGCAATGGATGTACATGATGTTTTAGGAAGTATAACAGTTGGAAAGAAAGCATCTTTCATCATAACAAAACCATTGAATTCATTGGCTGAATTGTTCTACTACTTCGGGGAAAACAACATTGATCAAGTAATTGTTGAAGGCAGAATTGTAGAGGGAAAAGCTAACTAACTTTGCAACATGGCAGGAAACACGTTTGGAACTTTATTTCGTCTTACCACATTTGGTGAATCGCACGGTCCTGCTATTGGAGGTGTCGTAGACGGTTGTCCTGCGGGAGTAGTCATTGATGAAGTTTTTATTCAAATGGAATTGGGTCGCCGCAAACCTGGGCAAAGCGATCTAACCACTTCACGAAAAGAGTCAGATCGCGTTCAATTGTTATCTGGAGTTTTGAATGGAATTTCAACTGGAGCACCTATTGGTTTTCTTATTCAAAACGAAGATCACAAATCTACCGATTACGATAATTTGAAAGATGTGTTTCGTCCTGGTCATGCCGATTACACTTGGCAAGAGAAATTTGGAATTCGAGATCATAGGGGTGGTGGAAGAAGCTCGGCGAGGGAGACGGCATGTCGCGTGGTTGCTGGAGCAATTGCGAAGTCGGTACTAAACCGAATGAACATTCGGTTGGTGGCATACGTGAGCAGTGTGCACAAGATTATGGTGCCCGTAACCTATGATAAATTGAATCTCGATCTTGTCTACAACTCACTCATTCGTTGTCCACATGAAGAAACAGCCGCTCGTATGGAAGCTGCAATTCGTCAAGCCAAGGAAGAGAAAGACAGTCTAGGAGGAATTATTACTTGCGTTGCAACCGGCGTTCCTTCCGGATGGGGAGAACCTGTATTCGATAAACTGCATGCTCAATTGGGACATGCCATGCTTTCCATAAATGCGGTGAAAGCTTTTGAAATCGGAGACGGATTTTCTTCCACATTAAGAAAGGGAAGTGAGAACAACGATTCCCTTCAAACCAACCATGACGGTGGAATACAAGGTGGTATTTCTAACGGAAAAGATATCGTTTGTAAAGTAGCTTTCAAGCCAACCAGCACCATAGGAAAAAAACAAATCGCACGCGATTCAAACAATCAAGAAGTTGAATTGGAAGCTGCTGGAAGGCACGATCCATGCGTTCTTCCGCGTGCAGTAGCAATTGTCGAGGCAATGGCAGCGATTACGCTGTTAGACGCGGCATTGCTTTCCAGAACGAATAAAGTCTAGTTTATTCAACAATCAACTTCACCGTTGAACTGTTGTTGTTGTCTTGCACTTTCACGAAATAAACTCCAGCACTTATTCCATTCAAGTCAATGTCTATTGAACTTGCTTTATCTGAACGATTGATTCTCTCCTGCTTGCAAACTTGTCCTTGTATGTTGAACAACGAATACGTCAAGCGTTCATCAAATCCATTCGCAATGAGTTTAACTTTTTGCTTGGCAGGATTAGGCATCAGTAGAATTTGTGTTGCATTGGCTTGCTCTTCTTCAACGCCAACGAGATTCGTATTCCAATAAAAATATTGTTCAATCTCAGCGCCAAAGTCATTTTCAAATTGCTTGAAATAAGCACCTGCTGCGCGGTCTAGATTGCAGTAACCATTTCCATCGTTGTTGGCGAAAAACGAAAGTCCGTCTCCACCCGTGTCTGTGATTTTAAATCGGTAGCAACCTGCGTTTAATTGAAGGGTGTCTCTATGAGTTGTGTTGGCTTGTGTGAAAGATCGAGTGAACAAAGGGTTGTCGTTGATGTCGTAGAGCGTATACGCGCTTTCCCAGTGTGAAGCGTTCGTTCTAAAAATGATAATGAGTTTGTTGTTATCGGTATTCGGTAAATAAGAATATACAGGAGGACGAGTAAAGGCTGACTCTGCATGGTTATTCGATGGGTTGTTATCTGCACCATCGGCGCTTTCACCAAGATCAATAAAGAATCTTCCAGTTGTGGAAGTTGCATTCCAAAGTGCAGGATCACTGTAGGTTAATTCAACCTCTTCACTTTCCATAAAGCCAAGGTTTCCAGTCCAAGTATAGACTTCTGTAGCACCTCCAATAACACCATAAGAAATTTTAACATCGGTCAATGGTTGTGCTCCTTTGTTTCGCAAAACGAATTTCGGATTGTCGCAAATGGGATTCCAACGCGAATGATTTTCCCAATTGGATGGTGCAAGCACTTGCTCAATCTCGGGGTCGTGTGCGTGGTTTTTTGAACCGTAATAAATCATTTGACTTTCCGTAACATAGTTGCCGTAAGGATCAGTAGTGATATTGTATTCAGCGCTTACTTGATTGTTTTGAACGAAGGGAGTTAATTCGAATTCTTCAGTTTTTCCTTCCATTCCTGGGCACCATCCTGCGCGAGCATAGATCCACGTTCCGCCTTGCGGGTACAAGGGGTTCTTGTCACAGTCGTGCATAATTTCCCAACTGAAAGTTGGGCTTCCATTTACATTAATCGAGTGTGTGTTGTAACAGAACTCACCGCAGTTGTTGGCGTCATTTCCGAATCCATGTCCGGTTAAAGTGGTTCGAAGTTTCAATTCACTTTCGTTGGGTTGAAGGGTGAATGTCTTCTCATTCACAACATTATTAAATCCCCCAAGTCCCCAATTGCCCTGCCATACGTTAGCAATGCGCTTCACATCACGTGCGGGAGTTCCTTCAATGAATACAAATTTCAAATCTAGAAGTTCTTGCCAGTTTCCAGCTTCCAACTGAACACTGTCGCGAAGCAAGTTTGCGAAATCGGTAACATCGTAAATCCATGTCCAACCATCGCCCAAATCCAATTGAATTCCATAAGGAGTAATGAATCGGCCTAACTCGTAACGATTCACTACGTCGAATGGAGCGCCGTAATAGAACAAAGTGTCATTGATTAAGATCTCGTCTTCTGTTGCAAACGTGCTGTCGATCTTTGCGCCAGTAGCGTTGTATGTGAACTGCCAGCGCGATAAGTAAGTCGTTGCAATGTTTAGAATTTGCGGATTGTGATTCACAATCTCATATTCAATTTTTGAAATGGGCGCATCAGCGATTTCAAGATTAATTGTATTCGTTGTTTGCGAAGTGGTTAAAGTATTTCCTTGAGTGAAATACATTTTAGGTCTGAAGTCTAATTCTTGAGCAGACTGCGTTAATTCATATCCGTTGTATGAAATGAAATTCGGATTACCTAAAGTGTAACCATTGAAATTGTTTCCTGAAATATCATTTACAGCGCCGTTGCTATCGTTGTTGAAGTTGTATTGCACCAATAGCGAAGGATCGCTTGGCCCGCCGGCATAAATGTTTTGAATTTCTGCGTCGTTTAATTCGCTTGAGAAAACACTGAAGTCGTCGATGTCGCCGCGATAAAAATTACTCCATGTGGAAGCTGCACCAATGCTGAATTGGGTAATGTTGGTCATAGGAAAAACCTTGCCTGTTCCGCTGTGCCAAAGAACTCCGTTGAGGTATGCTTTCATTTCTCCGGTCACT
>CAMDFE010000048.1 GCA_945897395.1 Chryseobacterium gleum
ATGTTAATTGCAGGAAGCATCAACGTTCCGTTCTTTTCACGGTCGTACAAACGAAGAACTCCAGTAGTCGTCTCTTCAGAGATACCACGAATTCCAGCTGCTAACGCAGGGAAACGATCGAACACCATGTTCGTTAAATCGCCGCCGTCATCTAAGATCATATTTAATGGTTCACCGCCTTCAAAAGCGTGAAGTGTTTGTTCAATACACCAATCGAATTCCTCTTCGTTCATTCCCTTCCATGCGAAAACAGGAATACCCGCAGCAGCAATTGCAGCAGCAGCGTGGTCTTGTGTCGAGAAGATATTACATGAGCTCCAAGAAACTTGTGCTCCCAATTCAATAAGCGTTTCAATTAAAACGGCTGTTTGAATAGTCATGTGAAGACAACCCGCAACGCGAGCGCCTTGCAGAGGCTTGCTGGCTCCGAATTCAGCACGCAAAGACATTAGTCCTGGCATCTCAGCTTCCGCCAATAAAATTTCTTTACGTCCCCACTCTGCGAGAGACATGTCTTTTACTTTGTAGTTCATTGTGCTTGTGAGTGTTTGGCTCATATATTCAATTATTAGTTTGCAAATGTATAAACAGAACATTAAACAAAAGGTTGAATACCTTAGCAAAAAGATTTTTCATGCCCCTTTGGCCCCACAACATTCACAAAGACCTGCACCTCTGGAATTTGACCGAGAGCAATGACTCGTGGATACAATTGGCCGAAGCAAATGCCTACTCTTTCAAGAACAACCCTCCCAACCGCAGAGATATCGAGCGTTTCGCAACATTTTTGTTGCTGAAGGAAATAAAATTGGAAGGGCAAATTCAGTACAACGAGTTTGGAAAACCCCTATTGAAAGACGGAAGATTCATCAGTATTTCGCACGATAAAAACTTTGTGGGGATTATTCTTCATGAAAGTGACGTTGGACTCGATATTCAAACTGCAGAAGAACGAATCCATCGTATTGCAAGCAAATTCTGTAACGAAAATGAACTCACTCGATTTCATTCAACAGAGGACAGAACAGCCATCTGGTGCACCAAGGAGGCCATCTTCAAATTCTTCGGAACGGATGTTCCTTTCGCAGAAAGCATAACTGTGAAGGCTATAAATTGGGATTCCGAACAAATAATTGCTAACTATTCGGGTGTTCATGGCGAACGTATTTTCACCCTTAAAATGAAGAACCTTAACAATACCTTTGTGGTATACACACTATAACATGAGAAGCTTCTTAACCCTTGCTCTGATTCTTTTTTCTATTTATGTTGAAGGACAATTCCTGTCGGCTCCCGGAACATACATTCATGCGCGCAACGCTTCAAACCCATCGGATAGAGAGATCTATATTTGGTCAGAAGACTTCGCCGATGGTATTCCTACAACATGGAATAACTCGGGTGCTCCAACGCTAGCCGTTTGGGAATACCGCGGGCCTTCAACAAACCCCAATCAATTGGTTGGTTCAAGAGGATCGTGTCTTCCCGACGGTAACGTTGGAGAAGCTATTACAAGTAGCACAGCTTCAAGTGGATTTGTGATTTTCGATTCGAATTATTGGGACAACAATTTAAATCCATGTACTGTCGATAATTTCGGGACAGGACAAGCACCGGGTCCACATCTCTCCTACTTAACCACTCCATCTATTAACTTAACCGGATTTCCGAATTCTGTATTGGAATTCGAACAATACATTCACTATTATTTAGGAAATACTCGCGTTGAAATTTCCATAGCCAACGGACCGTGGGAAGTTCTTTACACCAATATTCTAGATCAAGGAATCACCACTCAAAATGCGCAAACCGTTCGCATGCCTTTACCTGCCTCAGCAGGTAATCAGAGCGATGTGAAGCTGCGATTTGTCTACGACGGACTTTACTACTTCTGGCAACTCGATGACATTCGAATTCTTCAAGGTTATGCCAATGACTTAATTATTGAAAATTCTTCATACGGCGATTTCGATTTAAACAATCCCGATCACACCACCGGATTCGAAATGATGGAGTACACACAATATCCAAGCGTATTTGCCCCACTCGTGCATTTGGAGAGCAACGTGTTCAATTTAGGTACGAATGTTCAAACCAACGTGGCATTGAACGCGAGCATAATCAATGATAATTCTGGTGTATTGATCTTCGAAAGCAATTCGCCACTTCTAGCCGATTTAGCTCCCGGAGCAGACTCCGTTCTTGTTGCAGGAGAATTTCAAATTGACCCATCGGTTTCGCACTACAGCGCCTATTTCAACAGTCTTCAATCCGAAACCGATGAGAACATCCTCAATCAGATTGAATGGCTTCAATTCGATGTAACACCTGTGACCTACGCTCGTGATGAAAACAGCTTGGGCTCCATGTTTCTTCCTTCAGAAGCATACGCCGATGCACCTTTCGAAATGGGCGCGGTGTATTTACTTCCGTCATCTGGACAACAACTGCACAGCGTAAGTGTTGCCATTGGTGAAGGGACTACTCTTCCCTCTTCGGTTTACGCAACTGTGTTTCCGTTCTCGATTGCAACAGGAATTGGAGCAGCCATTGCAACTACACAAGACTTTGCCATTGCGGAAGCTGACATTAATTCTTTTGGTGGTGCCAGCATGAAAGTTCTTTCATTCGACACGCCCGTATATTTATCGCAAGGACTGTATCTTGTTGCCGTGGGATCTCCGAACAGTGCGTTTCAAGCGGTGATTGGACTGTCGGGGAAATCGGAAGACTTGAGTGCATGGGTACGTTTCAATAATTCAAACACCGATCTTTTTTACCTCACGCGTACACCAATGATCCGCATGAATTTCGGTCCTGTTTCAAACATAACCGAACAATCATTCGGTCAGTCGTTTCAGATTTATCCGAATCCAGCAAGCGAATCTCTTTCTATTCTTTTGAATGAAAAAGAATCAGCGCTGATTGAAATTTTCGACCAAACCGGAAGACGCGTTCATTCTCAAAAAAGCAACACTGAAGTGTTAAAAATTGAACTGAATGTTTCCGATTTTTCTGCTGGAATATATACTGTTAAAGTAATTCAAGCGAATCACTCTTCGTCGCAAATTTTCATCAAGGAATAAGAGATGTCCATTAAGTCAAGTACCAGTCTTTGGCTCGGAAAGCGAATGCGATATTCGTTGTTGAATGAAAATGATCATGCGCAAGTATTGCAACAAAGCGTTTTAAAAAATCTCTTGCACGAAGCAAGCAATACTGCATTCGGGAACGATCACAACTTCAAGAACATTTCGAATCATTCCGAGTGGAAACAAGCAGTTCCTGTTCGCGATTACGAAGAATTGGTTCCCTACATGGAGCGTGCGAAAGCCGGAGAGCTTTCTGTTCTGTGGCCAGGAATGCCTAAATATTTTTGCAAAACTTCTGGCACAACGAGCGGAACAAAGTTCATTCCGCTTACACAAGCATCTTTGCCGAACCACATTGGCTCGGCACGAAATGCATTGTTGAATTACATTGGTGAAACGGGCAAGTCGAATTTCGTAGATGGCAAAATGATTTTCCTTCAAGGAAGTCCTGAACTAGACCGATTAGATTCTGGAATCCCTTACGGAAGACTTTCAGGCATTGTGGCCAATCACGTCCCTGCCTATTTACAAAAGAATCGCATGCCTTCCTACTCAACCAATTGCATTGAAGATTGGGAAACGAAAATCAATAGAATTGTTGAAGAAACTTCGAAGCAAGACATGCGGCTGATCTCAGGAATTCCAAGTTGGGTGCAGATGTATTTCGAATTGCTTCTTGAAAAAACAGGTAAGCAAACCATCAAAGAAATATTTCCGAATTTCGAATTGTTCGTTTTCGGAGGAGTGAATTTCGCTCCATACAAATCGCGCTTCGCAGAACTCATAGGAGAAGAAATTCCAACCATAGAATTATATCCGGCAAGTGAGGGATTCCTCGCCTATCAAGACTCTCAGACCGAAGAAGGTTTGCGTCTGAATGTGAACAGTGGAATCTATTTCGAATTCATTAAAGCCGACGAATACTTCTCTGAAAATCCGAAGCGCTATGCATTGTATGAAGTTGAATTAGGCGTGAACTATGCGCTCATCTTAAGCAACAACGCCGGCCTTTGGGCGTATAGCATTGGCGATACCGTGAAATTTGTTTCACTCAATCCCTATCGCATTTTAGTCACAGGAAGAATCAAACATTTTACCAGTGCATTCGGAGAACACGTGATTGGTGAAGAAGTTGACAGAGCTATGTCTAACGCATTGAAGCAACTTCACTTTTCTGTGAATGAATTCCACGTTGCGCCACAAGTGCAGCCGACAGAAGGGCTTCCCTACCACGAATGGATCATAGAATTCAACGGCGAAACACCTGAATTGAATTTACTTCAAGAATTATTAGACAATAAAATGCAAGAACAAAATGTTTACTACAAAGACCTCATTGTTGGGAGCGTTTTACAGAGGCTGAAAATCACTTCGGTGAAAAACGGTGCATTCAATGCCTACATGAAATCGCAAGGAAAACTAGGAGGTCAGAATAAAATTCCACGACTTGCGAACGATCGAAAATTGGCCGATGCATTACTTCAATACAAATAAAATTCTCTTCCTGCTTTTTACGCTCTTGTGTTTCAACACCAGCGCGCAATTGCGATGGAGCGAACAAAACGTGAACTACGGCGTCTTCACGAAATACACCGAGCGTGTTACAGATATTGTTGTTTGGAATGAGGGAACAAAAACAGATCACCTGTTGCGTGCAGACTTCTCCCCGAACTTTCAAGTGCTGTATTCAACGAAGGACGTGCAACCTGGAGACAGCTTGGTCATTCGAATCAAATTCAATCCGAGAAAAACAGGAAAATTCAAAGAAGTTGTTCCTGTCTATTTCGCTTCACAAAGCGTTTCAACTTCGGTTACCATAAGCGCTGAAGTTACTTATGTGAATTTAACGGAAGATCTTCCTTGTCCGCATTTCAACGAAAAACCGACACGGTGTTGCGGCGAATTTTCATTAGACATTTTAGTCCTTGATAAAGCAACACGCAAACCCATTAAAGATGCCGATGTTGAAGTGATTGAAAAACGTATTCTTCAACTTACAAAAAAAACAAATAAAGACGGAGAAGTGAATGCGGAAATACCTATCGGCTATTACACGCTCTATGCAGGAAAGTCAGGATACACAGGCGAATCGCTCACCACACAAGTGAACTTGCACAACCATCGTTTCGTCTTCGAATTAGAGAAGAAAGAAGTTCCTGTTCCACCAATTGTAACTGTTCCAATCGATTCCATTCCTGACGTGGTCGTAACGGAACCCATTCCGAATAGCACATTCGACGAAAAGGAATTCGTTCCGAACAATATTTCATTTCTGATTGACATCTCAGGATCAATGGCACAGGGAGACAAATGGCCATTGACACTACAAGCGCTTTCATCGCTATCGGGCGTTATGCGTGCAACAGATCAATTGTCTGTAATCACGTATTCCGAAAAAGCAAAAGTGCTTTTGAATACGACAAGTGGAAATGGAATAAGTGATTTAGGTTTGCTGTTGGAAGGAAAAAAGCCAAACGGACAAACCAGCGGAACAGCGGGATTCAACGCTGCCTTCCGCATGTTGCGCAAATCGAAAATTGAAGCAGGAAACAATCAGCTATTTGTTATCACAGACGGTGCCTTCAAACCGGAAGATGAGAAGCGCATTGAGAAATTGGTTCGATTAGCGAACAAGCGTAAAATTCACACGACCGTAATTGTGGTGAAAGGAAGTAAATTCGCTAAAGAAAATTTGGAGAAGATTTCTAAATTTGGAGAGGGTTCTTTTCTCTGCATTGAAAATGCAGAAGATGCGCAATCGAAAATTTTCGAACTAATAAAGCAGCAATCGAAAAAATGAGTGAAGTAAAAATCATAGGTATTTCGGGTGGAAGTGGATCGGGCAAGACAACTTTTTTAAGTGGCCTGAAGGAGCGAATTCCAAGCGAACACCTAGCTCTTGTCTCTCAAGACAACTACTACAAGCCGCAAATAGAGCAGCACAGAGACGAGAACGGCTGGGTGAATTATGACCTTCCAACTGGAATAGAAAAAGAAAGATTGATCCACGACATGAATCAATTGTTGAATGGAAATGCGATTGAGTTTTTGGAATACAACTTCAACAATCCAGCATGGGAGCCGCAGAAGATGACCATTCAACCGGCACCTATTGTTGTCATGGAGGGATTGTTTGTTTTTCATTACAGCGAAATTTTCGAAATACTTCATCATAGAATTTACCTCGACGCCCCTGTTGATTTACGTCTGGAAAGACGCATCAATCGCGACCTTGGACAACGCGGATATCCCGAACACGAAGTTCGTTATCAGTGGGACAACCATGTGCGTCCGGCCGAGATTGAATATCTCGAGCCCTTCATTGACCGTTGTGATTTAATCATTGATAGCACGAAGCCCATTGAAAGCGAAATTGATCGTTTGGTAAAACTATTGGGATACTGATGGACATTATCATATACACAGACGGCGCGGCGAAAGGCAATCCGGGTCCAGGCGGATACGGAGCTGTTCTCATGGCAGGAAAATTCCACAAAGAAATTTCAGAGGGCTTTCGTCTCACCACCAATAACCGCATGGAGCTTATGGCCGTTTGCGCTGCTTTGGAATTGTTAAAATTCGATAACAGTCCGGTTACCGTTTACAGCGATTCGAAATATGTTGTTGATGCCGTAGAAAAAAAATGGATTGCCGGCTGGGTGAAACGAGCGTGGAAAAACGTGAAGAATCCTGATTTATGGAAACGTTACATGGCTGTGGCAGCCAAACACAACGTGAAATTCGTTTGGGTGAAAGGTCATGCTGGAAATACATACAACGAACGATGCGATGAACTTGCCGTTGCGGCATGCACAGGAAGAAATTTGCCTGCCGATACGTGGTATGAGCAGAATGCCTCTTCCGATTAATTGTTTAACTTATTCAATACTATATTTGCTCAAACTTTTGAAACCATGCGTACAGACCAATACCAAGGACACGATTATTATTTAATGGATGAGCTGCTTACCGACGAGCATAAATTGATTCGCGATGCAGCACGTGAGTGGGTAAAAAAAGAAGTTTCTCCAATCATTGAAGAGGCTGCTGAAAATTGTAAATTTCCTCAACACCTTATACCAGGCTTAGCCAGCATTGGTGCCTTCGGACCTTATATCCCAGAAGAATACGGCGGAGCTGGATTAGATCATATTGCATACGGACTTATTATGCAAGAGTTGGAGCGTTGCGACAGCGGTCTTCGCTCTACGGCATCAGTTCAATCTTCTTTAGTTATGTATCCAATCTGGAAATACGGGTCTGAAGAACAACGCATAAAGTTCTTACCGAAATTGGCTTCTGGCGAATGGATCGGTTGCTTCGGATTAACGGAACCAGACCACGGTTCAAACCCTGGTGGAATGACCACCAACTACAAAGACATGGGCGACCATTATTTGTTGAATGGTGCGAAAATGTGGATCTCTAACGCTCCATTCGCTCAAGTAGCAGTTGTTTGGGCAAAGAACGAAGAAGGACGCATTCACGGAATATTAGTAGAAAGAGGAATGGAAGGATTTTCAACTCCTACCATGCACGGCAAGTGGAGCCTTCGCGCAAGCGATACCGGTGAGTTGATTTTCGACAATGTAAAAGTTCCGAAAGAAAACTTATTGCCTGGTCGCTCTGGATTAGGCGCACCGCTTTCATGTTTAGATAGCGCTCGTTACGGTATTGCTTGGGGTGCCATTGGTGCAGCATTAGATTGCTACGATGTTGCTCTTCGTTATTCTCAAGAACGTATGCAGTTCGGCAAGCCTATCGGTGCTTTCCAATTGCAACAAAAGAAATTGGCGGAAATGATTACTGAAATCACCAAGGCGCAATTGTTGACACTTCGTTTGGGTCAGCTTCGTAACGAAGGTCGCGCTACCAGCTCTATGATCTCTATGGCGAAGCGTAACAACGTTGACATGGCGAAAACAGTTGCTAGCAATGCACGTCAAATGTTAGGCGGAATGGGCATCACAGGTGAATATCCAATCATGCGTCACATGATGAACCTCGAGTCGGTTATTACATACGAAGGAACACACGACATTCACTTGTTAATTACAGGAATGGACGTTACTGGATTCGACGCATTTAAATAATAAAATGAAAAAAAATATTATCACATTACTACTAACCCTGGCTTCGGCTGGGGTTTTTGCTCAACAAGCGGCTGGTCCGAATTATGTATTCACCAGTTACTACAGTGCATTCATCCCGATTGAAGAAGCGACTTCGTTGGATGGTGGACAGATTTGGGATGATCCAACGTGGACTGTTCCTTTGGGATTTACTTTCTACACCGCTAACGATACGATAACTACTTTATATGTTGGAGAGTTGGGCACAACGGTTTATGGACTTCAAGACGATTCATTATCCGATATTTTTCTACCCTATTACTCAGACATAGCGAACGCCGACAACGATACGCTGGTGAGTCCTGTTAGTTATTTAGTGGAAGGTCCTCCCGGATTTCAAATTTGCAAAATCGAATGGATGAATGTTGGATTCTATGAAGAGGGTTCGCTCAATGGATCATTCACCAATAGGACTTCTTTTCAACTTTGGATCTACGAAAATTCTAATATTTTCGAATACCATTATGGACCAAGCAATGTAACCGACCCGAACTTGGTGCACATATTTGGCGCACCCGCATGCGCATTCGTAGAAAACCTGAATCAAAACAGCGGATTCGAATGGGAAGGCTTTTATTGTGTAAGTGGAAATTCAGACGTGGAAACCATTACTTCAATCACAACGAATGACGTTTTAATGGCTCAAGGAATTCCATCGTATGCGCTCTTAAACAACGAACCGACAGAAGGAAAGGTATTCCGCTTTGCTCCTACCTTTGTTGGTGTGGAAGAAAATCACCTATCTACCTTCGACGTATTCCCGAATCCAACAAACGGAATTCTGAATGTTTTCAATCCGACACAAGAATCTATTGTTGTGCAAATACTTTCGTCGGAAGGAAAAATCATTCAAGTGGAAACATTAACTGCCGGAAGAAATTCCATTCAAACTGAAAACCTTTCAACCGGATACTACATTCTTCGTATCAACGGCACTTACACGTCATTCATTAAAAACTAATTCATGAAGGGCAATTGGCGCAGCCTTCCCGTTATTGTCATTTTAGCAATAATCTGGGGGAGCTCCTTCATTCTCATGAAGCGAGGCCTATTTGCTTTCGATGCTAATGGCGTTCAAGTACCCGTCTTTTCGCCGAATCAAGTTGCTGCTTTAAGATTGGGCATTGCGTCTTTGGTCATGCTTCCGTTCGCCTTC